>JAYVUQ010000057.1:0-3666 GCA_043787785.1 Bryobacteraceae bacterium | reverse complement strand
AGATGGCGATGTAGAGGCGCTGGGGGTCCTGGGCGTCCAGCACGATGGTGTGCAGGCACATGCCGCCGGCACCGGGCTGCCAACGCGGGCCGGAGCCGTGCTGGCGAAGGCCGGAGTGTTCTTTCCAACTCTTGCCACCATCGGTGGTCTTGAAGATGGCCGCGTCTTCCACCCCGGCGTAGACGGTGTCCGGGTCAGTGAGGGAAGGCTCCAAATGCCAAACGCGCTTAAACTCCCACGGATGCGGCGTGCCGTCGTACCACTGATGGGTGCCGGCCACGCCGTCATAGACAAACTTATTGTCCACTACGTTCCAGGTTTTCCCGCCGTCGTCGGAGCGCTGGATTACCTGGCCAGACCAGCCACTGTACTGGGAAGCGTACAGGCGGTTGAGGTCGGCGGGCGAGCCGTTCATATGGAAGATCTCCCACCCGCCGAAATGCGGACCATCGATGCTCCACTGTTCGCGTTTCGCGTCGGACTCGAGAATAAAGGCACCTTTGCGCGTGCCCACCAGCACTCTGACTCTGCTCATTCCGGTATCTCCTTTCCGAACATTATGCCTCAGATTTGCTATGTGCGTCTCGCGGTAGTAGATTAGTTTCACCGAAAAATAGGAGACGAATTCATGTTTACTAAAATCGCAGGAGCTGTCGCTCTGGTGGTGGGTATACTGTGCATCGTAATTGCGATGCGCCCGGCTGATTTCCGGTTGGTGCGCTCCACCACGGTGAACGCTCCGCCGGAGAAGGTGTTTGCTCTCATCAACGATTTTAAACAATGGGAAAGCTGGTCGCCCTGGGCCAAGTTGGACCCGAAAATGAAGACCACCTACAGCCCAGTGACCGCGGGGACCGGAGCCACTTACGCCTGGGTGGGCAACCGCGACGTCGGCGAAGGCAAAATGACCCTTACCGCCAGCGAGCCTCCGCAAAGGGTGGCGATCCGGCTGGAATTCCTCGCGCCCTTTGCCGCCACCAACCAGACCGAATTTGTGCTCACCCCGGCGGGCGCTGGCACCAAAGTGGATTGGACCATGAACGGAACGAATAACTTCATGGCCAAAGCCTTCGACTTCGTGATGAACATGGATAAGACCGTGGGTGCCGATTTCGAAAAAGGATTGGCGCAATTGAAGGCCGCAGCCGAAAGGCAAAACTGACACTTTTGTTTTTCTGAATATTTTCGGCCAATTTGTCACTTCTTCACCTACGATTGACGCTTACTAAGTCAGGAGGGCGGCATGGCGGAGCCAGCGGGCAAATCAGGCAACCTATGGTGGGTGGCACTCCTCCTAGGCGCCGGAGGTACATTTTACGGCGGCCGTTTGCTCACCGATGCACCGAAACCAGAGACAGGCTCGGTGAAGGAAGCCTCGGTCGGTGGTACCGCCGAGGGCCAGAAGATCCTGGTGGATGACCCCGGCATCGTGGCCCTGGCCGATACTTTCCCCGAGGTGATCTACGAGCGGTTCCGGGCCGCGGTAGAGCTGTCCTGGCCGAAACCCAAGGATGACGACAAAAAGTCCTGTGTGGTTCAACTCTGTCCGCCGAACGACCCGCCAATGGAGAATCGGGAAGTCGCATTGCGCCAACTATTGGCGGATCGGCTGAAGGGGTCCTCAGTCACCGCGTTAATCGCGACCGTGCCAGACCCCGACCTGACCCCTTACGGACAATATGCGGACGCTACGCTCGAAGCCTTGCAACGAGCGGCGGAAACCGCTGGATTGGAGCTCCTGAGAGTGATTCTGCCCTGGCAACTGGAGCGGGACCCGAAGCGGGCGCGCCCTTTGCAGCCCCGCTTTGGCGGCCGACCGGGAATACTTCTATTTCGTGGTTATGCAAAGGATCACACGCAGGTCTTTCTGTTGACCTATGTTGTCGCGGAGAGCCCGATCTTTGGGGTAGACCGTTTGGCGATGGTGCGGGCGCGACAAGCGCTCGGGAAACTGATGCCGCAAGCTCCGCTTGTAGTGGTAGGGCCTACGTTTTCGGGTTCTCTGCAATCGATCGGTGAAGTGATTCAGGGGGCGCGATTGCCGTCGCTATTTGCAACTTCGGCTACCGATGGCACGGCGCTTCACTCTCTGCACGGCGTGGATTGGGTGGCCAGCGTGCAGGACGATCTCACTGCGGCGGGACTGGCGCTCGAGTTTCTGCAGCGACGCAAGTTGTATCCCGTCTCGCTGTTGACGTTGACCGAGGCCAACACATCCTTCGGACAGTCCTTCACCCACAAATGGCTGGCGGAGGAGCCTTCCGTCATTCAATTTCCGATGCACATCGCCCGCTTGCGGGAGGCTTACCAGAACGATCCTGATTTGCGAAGTTTTGGAGCTGTGCAAGCCCGGATGCCCAAGAGTCATCTGGATGCACAGAACACCCACGCGAAGGAACCACTGGATTCGATGCCGGTATTCCAGCCGATGATCGCTGCGCAGATTCAAGAGAAGGTGCTGGACAAGATCGCGACCGATGTAGGAACTCAAAAGCCGGACTACGTGGCGATCACCGCTACGGATACACTCGACAGCATGTTTCTGGCGAGCTTTCTGCGGAGCCGCTTCCCGAGTAGTCGCCAAATCAACTTTGACGCCGACTTGCTGTTCACTACCCAGGTGGGTGGTGTGTCCTACGATGGGCTGATCTCGGTGAGCAAGTATCCGCTGCTGCTGGGCTTGCAGAATTCGCCGAAGACGCCCTTCGCCAGCCGCCAAGCACAGAGCGCCTGGGCGGCGATGCTTTCTGCTATTCATCGCGTTTTTGCAGGCCAGCGCGTGGTGATGTCGGCAGACGTGCCCAATCCGCTCGTAGCTCCTTCTCCCTTGTGGCTGTCGGTGGTGGGGCGTGGCGCTTACTGGCCATTAGCCAAGATTGAGCCCGCAGGCCAGAGCGAACCCGATCAAAAGCGGCTCTTTCTGCGATTGCCAAAGGCGTGGCGGCTTCTGCAATTGGCGGTGGTGGCTATTTGGCTGAGTTTGATTCTGGTGCGGCGCGGCAAGGTGGCTGCGGCCAGCCTTCCCGTCTGGATGCGGGTGCGTCTGCGCAAGCGTTATGGGCGGCTGGGAGATTCGGTTTGTGCCCTCCTGGCGCTGTTCGGAACTCTCTCGGCGGCCTTCACGGCGCTGGCCATGGGTGAGTCGCCGAACCCCTGGCTGATGATGGGCGACGCGACGATGGTGCTGATGATCGCGGGGCTGGTGGCGATCGAAGTGAGCAACCGGGGCATGATCCGCGACCTTTACGTGCGGAGGGGCGCGCTCTTAGCGGTGCTGGCCATGGGCGGCGCGCTCTATTGGCAGTGGAAGTTCGACAGCTCACATGAGTTGTTGTTTTTTGTTTACCGGTCCACCCATATGGAAAGTGGCGTGTCCCCGTTTCTGCTGCTGTTGTTCCTGGCCACACCCGTGGCTTTTTGCACACTGCTGCACGTCGTGCGGGGCCGATATCACCTGATCTACATGCCACGGTTACCGCAGGTTCCCGCGCGGGATGAGCTACTACGAGGGCAGAAAGAGATCATCATCGCCATCGAAAAGCTCTTTCGCCGGCTTTGGGATTGGCCGCTGAAGCTGGCCGCTTTGGTTGCGGGCGCATTAGCGTTCTTCACGGCGCCGTTCAATACGCTTGAAGGCACGGCCTTTGACGTTCTGGCGGCGCTTCT
>JAYVUQ010000056.1:0-3261 GCA_043787785.1 Bryobacteraceae bacterium | reverse complement strand
TCACTGTAGAGGCCGGCGACGCCCTTCACAGGCTGTGGGTTGCTGCTGCCAATCGCGTCGGCGGGCGGGGTTGCCGCCGATGCGCTCACCGCGGATGGTCTCTTGGATCATCACGAGCTGGTCGGCGTTGGGGTAGGGCAGAGGCCGCAGCAGGACGGTGTCGACGACGCTGAAGATGGCGCGGGTGGCACCGATACCCAGGCCGAGCGAGAGGATTGCGGTGATGGCCAGGCCGGGGCGTTGGGTGATGCCGCGTATGGCGATGCGCGAATCGCGCGCCAGGGTGTCGAGCCACACCAGCGTATCGGCATTGCGGGTCTCTTCGCGGAGTTTCGAGCGTGAACCGAAGCGCATCCGGGCCTCCCGGCGGGCCTCCGCAGGCATCATGCCGCGGGCGATATTCTCCGTAGTGCGCTCCTCGAGGTGGAACGCCATTTCGTCGTCGGCTTCCGGGCCGAGCGAGTCGCGGCGGAGCAGGGTATTGGTGAGGCGATTCATCCAGGACATATTATTGTGCCCATCCTAAAACCAGGCCCACGCCGGCTTTGAGGCGTTCCCAGTTCTCCGTCTCTTGTTGACGTTTCGCGCGGCCGGCGCTGGTGAGTGAGTAGAAGCGCGCCCTGCGGTTGGTTTCAGTCAACTTCCATTGGCTTTCGATCCAGCCGTCCTGCTCCATGCGGTGAAGGGCGGGGTAGAGCGAGCCTTCTTCCACCCGCAGGAGCGCATGAGAGACTTGCTCGATGGTTTGCACGATGGCATAGCCGTGTTTTTCACCATTTCCAAGGGTTTGGAGGACGAGGAGGGTGAGAGTACCCTGCAGAATGTCTTGGCGCGAAGTCCGCATACCTAGGATTCTACACCTAGCGTGCTATGCCTAGCAAACTTTGCCTTAGGTAATGTTATCCTGTCGCACAAGATGGCTATTCAATGGCAAGGCGTTTACCCGGCGGCGACGACACAGTTTCATGCGGACGAGAGCTTGAACCTGGAGGCGACGCTGCGGCATTTGGAAGTGATGATGGCGGCGGGGATCCACGGCGTGATCATGTTAGGGTCAGTCGGCGAGAACACCGCGCTTAGTTATGACGAGAAGCTGGAAGTGTTACGCGCGGCGAAGGCGGCGGTGGCGGGTCGGATTCCGGTGCTGAGCGGGGTGGCGGAGTTTACGACGGCGACGGCTTGCCGGTTTGCGAAGGATTGCGAGCGCATTGGGATCGATGGCCTGATGGTGTTGCCGGCGATGGTGTATAAGGCCGACGGGCGGGAGGCGATGGCGCATTTTCGCACGGTGGCGCGGGTGTCGTCGTTACCGGTAATGATTTACAACAACCCACCGGCGTATTTCGTGGATATTACGCCGTCGATGTTTCAGGACTTAGTGGATGAAGAGACGATTGTGGCTATTAAAGAGAGTTCGGATAATGTGCGCCGCATTACGGATTTAGTGCATACGGTGGGGGACCGGTTCATCTTGTTTTCTGGCGTTGACGACTTAGTGCTGGAGTCAGCGATGTTGGGCGCGCAGGGCTGGGTATCGGGATTAGTGAATGCGTTTCCGGATGAGAACCGGGTGTTGTGGGAATTGGCGATGGCTGGGCGTTGGACCGAGGCACGCGAGTTATACCGCTGGTACACGCCGTTGTTGCACTTAGACACGAAGGTGAAGTTAGTGCAATATATTAAGCTTTGCATGGTGGAGGTGGGCTTAGGCAGTGAGACAACGCGCGCGCCCAGGTTGGCGATTGAGGGCGCAGAGAGGGACGAAGTACTGCGGACGATTCGGCAGGCGATTGCGGCGCGTCCGGACTTGAAACGTTACGCATGAAGCGGCTTTCGATCATCGACTCGCACACGGGAGGCGAGCCGACGCGGATCGTGATTGCCGGAGGGCCGGAATTGGGGACCGGCGATATGGCCAGCCGGTTGGCGCGCCTGCGCGATGAGCATGATTGGCTGCGGGCGGCGACGGTGAATGAGCCGCGGGGTTCGGACGTATTGGTGGGCGCATTGCTTTGTGCGCCAGTGGAAGCGGGTTGTGCGGCCGGAGTTATCTTTTTCAACAACGTGGGGTATCTGGGTATGTGCGGCCACGGCACGATGGGGCTGATGACGACCTTGGCTCACCTGGGGCGGATTGCGGCGGGAAGGCATGGGATTGAGACCGCAGTGGGCGAGGTGACGGCGACGTTGCACGAAGACGGCGACGTGAGTGTGGGCAATGTGGTGAGTTACCGGCTGGCGGCGAAGGTGCCGCTGACGGTGCCGGGATATGGTTTGTTACACGGGGATATTGCTTGGGGCGGCAATTGGTTTTTTCTGGTGGATGACCATGGCTTGACGGTGGAGTTGGGGCAGGTGGCGGAACTGGAGGCTTGTACGAAAGCTATTCGAAGGGCATTGGAGTTGAATGGTCTATCGGGGGCAGGGGGGCAAGTGATTGACCATATCGAGTTATTTGGGCCGTCGGTGAAGGGCGATAGCCGGAATTTTGTGCTGTGCCCGGGCGGGGCCTATGACCGGTCGCCGTGCGGGACGGGGACGAGTGCGAAATTGGCTTGCTTGGCGGCGGACGGTAAGCTTCGGCCGGGCGAGGTGTTTCGGCAGGAGAGTATTGTGGGGAGCGTGTTTGAGGGGCAGTATGTTCCGGATGCGGATGGCATACGGCCGTTGATTCGCGGCCGGGCTTATGTGACGGCGGAAGCGACACTACTGCTGGATCCGCGGGATCCTTTCCGGCATGGGATGGTTAATTGAGTACGGAGGTGGTGATTGCCGGAGCGGGCATCGTTGGTGCGGCGATTGCGGATGCTTTGTCGAGCGCGGGGGTAAGCGTGACGATTGTGGAGCGGGCGCAGGTGGGTGGCGGGGCGACGGCGGCGGGCATGGGGCATGTCGTAGTGATGGACGATAGCGAGGCGCAGTTTGCTTTGACTAAGTACTCGCGCGATTTGTGGCAAGCGCTGGTGGTGGAGATGCCGCCGGAGGTGGAGTACGATGCGACGGGCACTCTGTGGGTGGCGGCCGATGAGCAGGAGTTGCAAGCTTGTCGTCAGAAGCAGAGTTACTACGCAGAGCGTGAGGTGGTGTCGGAGTTACTCGATGCGCGCGCACTAAAAGAGGCTGAACCGAACTTAGTGAGTGGTTTAGCGGGCGGGTTGCGCGTGCCAGGAGATAGTGTTCTTTACGCGCCTTGCGCGGCCAAGTGGCTACTGGACCGGGCGATTCGGCGAGGGGCGAAGTTAGTGAGCGGCGTCGTGGAGG
>JAYVUQ010000055.1:0-3025 GCA_043787785.1 Bryobacteraceae bacterium | reverse complement strand
CTGGCGCGCAACACCAACGACCTCACTTGCGGTTGGCTCGCCCCCAACGCCATCCGAATGCCGATGGCGGCCATGGCCAACGCCAGCAGCGCGAAGCCTCCTACCAGCCAAGCCAATGAGCGCGGGGCCCAGCAGGACGGTGGCGAAGGCGGCTTCGGTCAGAATGAGCAACTGGCCAGCGGCCGGCCGCTGACGACGCTTCTGCCGGGCGGCGACAAGCCCGAAGAGCAGGCCGGCCAACGTCGCAATCAGGACGCTGAAGCCCACGGCGCGCAGGTCCAGCGCGACTTCGGCCAGCCGTGGCGTCCCGGCCGGCAGCAGTTGCTTCAGGGCGCCGATCTGCGCGGCGGCGAGGACGGCGCCCAGGGTGCCGCCAAGCGCGGCCAGCAACAATCCTTCGGTGAGTAATTGGCGCGTGAGGCGCCCGCGCGTGGTCCTGCTGGAAATGCTCCCAAGCGGTCGTGCCCCGCACGTCGCGGCACTCTTCCTTAATCCGCTCCAACTGCCCCATCGTGGCGATGGCCTCCGGCCGCGCCGACTCTGGCTTCCTGCCTTTGGCCACCAAGTCCTCCACTTCGCGCTCCAGGTGTTCGGCGAGTTCGACTTCCATCTCGGTCTCTACGCGTCGCCGCAGGAGAATCGCGCGCAAGCGCAAGACTAGGCTCTTCATGCCGACTCCAGAATCGCGCTCACCGCGCTCGACAAACGGCTCCACTGCTCGGTTTCGCGCTTTAACTCCTGGCGGCCGGTCTTCGTGAGCGCATACACCTTCGCCTGCCGGCCCGTCTCCGTCGCCTGCCATTCCCCGGCGATCCAGCCCTCGTGCTCAAGCTTATGGAGGGCCGGATAGAGAGAGCCATGGCTCACCTGCAGCGCCTCGTTCGACATCTGCCGCAAGCGGGCCGAGACGGCCCAGCCCGTCCGCGGCTCCTGATGAAGAATCTTGAGAATCAGAACGTCGAGCGTCCCTTGCAACAATGCGGCGGGTTTCATGGGTGAACTCCTAGTGATTCAGATAGCCGACATATAGCGGATATCTGAATCTGAGCATGATTTAATTTTGACCGCGTTGGGCTAAGCTGTGGCCATGGCCCTGACCTTCTTTCACACCGCCGGGGCCAATGTAGCCTTGTTTGCGAGCCTGATGGCGGAAATTGCCCCGGACATTCCCGCGTGGCACGCGGTTATCGATAATAGCGCCAGACACTTTCCAGCCGGTAGTGGCTAACGCCTTGCTACTATCACTCGGAACGTCCCTGCGGTGATCACTCGCCGCCCATCGGTCGTCGCAAAGTCCGCGGTGGGTAGAAACAACCGCCCGGTCTTGGCGTCAAAGGCAAATGTCTTCGCCCCTGGTGCCGTCTTCAGTGGCCCCAGATCCACGTACTTCCCGCCCTTCTGGCGAAACATCCCCATGGACCCATCGCCTCCGGACGAAGTCATCACCGTCCTTCCTTTTGCGTCGAAGTCCGCCCAATCCACGCCCGGGCCGATCGGTAGCGTCTGCAGCACCTTGCCGGTGGCCGCTTCCATGATCACCAGCAGCGGCTTCTCGCGGCACGCCACAAACAAGTGATTCGTTTTCGGGTCATACGCCAGCCCCGTAGGCACCTTCGCTACGCCAATCGCCATCCGCCGAACCACTTTGAGCGACTTCGGATCGAAGGCGACCACCTCGGCCGTGTCCTCCACATTCACATAGAGCAGCCCATCCTTCCCCAGGATCATCGACTCTCCATCGCCCTTCACCTCTACGGTCCCAACCACCTCCGCCTTCACGGCATCTACCACCGAAATGTCATGCGACCCATGATTGCAAGTGAAAATGCGCCGGGTGGGGGCATGGTAGAAGATGCCGTCGGGCCCCTTGCCGACGTCCAGTTTCTTTACCACCGCCAAGGTGGAGGGCGTAAAGACCGTTAGCTTGTTCTCCCGCCCATTCGTCGTAAAGCCATAGTTGCCGGCAATCGCGATTCCATGCACACCGGGCGTATCCGCAATCGCGCCGACCACTTTGCCGGTATCGGCATCCAGCACCTCCACCCGCGTCGCATGCGACACATATAGCCGCCGCGCCCCAGCGTCTAACGTCACATAGTCCCATCCCCCCTCACCGCCCACCGGGAACTGGGTCACGATCTGGTAGGGCTTGTAGGGGTTCTGGGCAAACGCGAAGATGGCCAGCATCAGCAGGGTGTAACGCATAACGACGCTGAGTGTAACAGGTCCACATGACGGATATTCTGTGCAGCGCTAGGCCGAGTGGCGGTAATCTGAGGAGTAGTTCGCCTTGCGCATGCCCAGCACTCCTCACATCGAAACTCACTTCACATCTTCAGAGATGGTCCGCGACATTGTCATTGGCATGGCCGATGGCCTCACCGTACCTTTTGCCCTGGCCGCCGGGCTCAGCGGTGCCGTCGACGGCACCCGCATCGTCGTTGTCGCCGGGCTCGCCGAAATCGCTGCCGGCTCCATCGCCATGGGCCTCGGCGGCTACCTCGCCGCCAGAAACGACGCCGAGCACTACGCCAGTGAACTGCACCGTGAAGAGCGCGAAGTGATCGAACGCACGGCCGATGAAGAGAACGAGGTCCGCGAGATTTTGGGGACTTATGGCCTCAAAGATGCCCAAGTGGACCCCCTCATTACCCACTTCAAGGCCAACCCCAAGATCTGGGTGGAATGGATGATGCGCTTTGAACTCGGCCTCGAAGCGCCCCACCCTGGCCGCGCCCTCACCAGTGCCTTCACCATCGCATTTTCCTACATCATCGGTGGCCTGGTGCCGCTCACGCCCTACATGCTCACCAAGTTGCCGGGCGTTGCGCTGCAATATTCGGTAGCCGCCACGCTGATGGCTCTTTTCGGCTTCGGTTACCTGAAGGGCACCTTCACCGGCACCCACCCCTGGCAAAGCGCCTTCCGCACCACGCTCATCGGCGGACTTGCCGCCGCCGCCGCCTTTGGTATCGCCAAAGCGATCGGCTAGCAGCGCCTAACCCGCTACTGAAGCGTACGAAAC
>JAYVUQ010000054.1:0-4488 GCA_043787785.1 Bryobacteraceae bacterium | reverse complement strand
TGCCGTTTGGCGTATTCGAATTGGATGCGCTTGACGGGCGCGGTGGCGGTGGTGGCGACGCGCTCGGACGGCCCGTCCACATGGCGGGCAGAGACGCCTAAAAGAGCGAGCAGCAGGTCCGCCGCCGAGTGCGGGCCGCGCATGTCGATGGCATCGCGAAATTGGTCGCGCGCCTGGGCTCGCGTCGGTTCCGGATTCTCCATCAGGTTCGGCAATTCGCGAGCCGTGATGAAGCGGATGCCGGGCGTCTGCTTCACGTGGCGGACGAAGTCGAGAAAGATGCGAAAAGCCTGGGCCGTCGCTTCGGGGGTGCGGGCTTTGGGCAGTTGATAGTCGGCAGGCGCGGTGTAGCGGCCATGGCGAAAGTTGACGCCATCCCAGAACTCCGTCGTTACCCATTCGGTGGGGTGATAGTAACTTTGGATGAAGCCCGGCCCGCCGCGTAGGCGCAATTCGGCCACCGCGGCGTCGAACTTGCGGATGCCTTCGCCCAGATCCTCGGGGCGATTCAGGTTGGCGCGCGGTGAGAATTGCCGCAGATTGAGAACGTGCAGGATGCCGCCATACCAGAACGGCTGCTGGTTCAGGCCCACTTGGCTCGCCTCGTCCACATAGGCGGGAATTCCCATCTTGCGCAAGGCGGGTAAGCTCTGCGGACCCCAGCTATTCCCGGGTTGCCCATAGCAACTCGGCGTCTTACCGAAGATCCGCGCCACGTCGACCGCGCCCGGTCCCTCGCGCCGCTCAAACTCCGCCGCCCCTTCCAGCCAACCCAGCGGCCGCAGATACACCGACGGCGTCGGGGGAATGGAGTGGTTATTCGAGTGATAGCCAATGTCGTGCCTGGCTAACGCCTGAATCACGTCGCGGCGGCCGCGCTTTTCGAGCACCCGAGCTTTCTCACCCACCACTTTGAAGGTGGCACGGACGCCGAGACGTTCCAGTTCTTGGGCCAGGCGCAGCGCAGCGTCGTCGGAGGCAGGGGTGATGTAGTCCTCAGTGTCGAACCACAGGAGGTAATAGATGGGAGCGGGTTCGGTCGGCGTTTGCGCCATCGCGAGCGAACCGAGCCAGAGCAGGACAAGCAGGGATCTCATGAGCCCTAGTGTAATCCCGGTGAAGGCCTGATTTTATTCTGGGGAAGAAGGAAACGCGCTCTCGAGCGCAGCGTAAACAGAAACCGCATCCTCGAGGCGGCCTGCCGCACGGAGAGCCTCGGCCAGTTCCCAACTTGTCTTCGCCCACAGCTTCGAATCGGATTGCAGCGTGCGTACTTCGAGGGCGGCTCGAAAGGCGCGTGCGGCGTGCGACGGATGGCCGGCTTGCACCTGGGCCAAGCCATAGTTGTGCTGGGTCATGGCCCACTCCAGGGGCCACTCTTCGCGGGTATAGACTTCTAGCGCCGCCCGGTAGCTATCCAGGGCCAGGGCGATTTCTCGTTGGTCCTGCAAGCCGTTGGCTAAGTTCGATTGGGCCAGCGCCCAGTCGCGAGGATCAGAATCGCGGGTGCAGATGGTGAGTGCTTGGCGTTGACAATGCACTGCTTCTGTCAGCCGGGCTTGCCGCTCGCCATCGGTGACGGCCAGGGCCGCCAGTGAGCGTAACGCGTTGCCAAGATTCGTTTGTGTGGCGGCCCAGGCCTGCGGCCAATCGTCTGCGGTGTAGGTTTTGAGGGCGCGACGGAAGGCCTCGATCGCGTCAAGCCAGCAAGCCTCGGCTGAGCCCGGTCCACGTGCCTCCGCCACATCCATCAACGCGATGCCCAGATTATTCTGAATCTCGGCCCATTCACGGGGCTGGTGGTCGCGCGACTGCACCTCTAGCGCGGCTTGGTAACCCGCAATCGCCTCGTCGATCTGGCCGGCGTCCCGCAGAGCGTTGCCTAAATTCGACTGCGTCGCGGCCCAAGCCCGAGGCGACTTGTCGCGGGTGCGGACTTCGAGGGCGCCCCGATAGCTGGTTATCGCCCGTACCAACGATCGCCGATCGCCCGACCGCACGGCCAAATCATGCAAAGTGAGCCCCAGGTTATGCTGGGCTAGTGCCCACTGGTCGGGCATTTCGGCTCGCGTATAAACGGCTAGAGCCTGCTCGTGCGCAGCCACACTTTCGTGCAAGTCGGCAACCTGGGATTGGGCCGACAGACGCCGCCAAGCGCTCGCTAGATTGAGTTGAATGGCGGCCCATTGGGTGGGCGCCGAGGCGCGCGTGCGGATTTCGAGAGCATGGCGATAGGACGCAATCGCATCCGTCAGACATCCAGCACTCTCGTGGCCCGCGGTCCGTTCCGCGAGGGTGCGAAGCGAGTTGGCGAGATTGTTGTGCGTCATTGCCCACTGGCGTGGCCATTCCACACGGTTGTAAACACCAAAGGTGGAGCGCAGCGCCAAAATAGCTTGGCGTAAGTGCTCAGCGCCTGCAGCGCCTTCGGTGCGCGTGGCCAAGTCAGCCAAGGCGACGCCTAGGTTGTTCTGGATCGCGGCCCAGGTTTGCGGGGCGGACTCTTGCGAATGCCCGACCAGTGCCTCACGATAAGCGCGGACCGCATCCTTCAAGTGACCTAAGGACTCTTCGCCCCCCGTACGCTCCGACAGGTCCTGCAAAGCGTTGGCCAAGTCGGCCTCGAGTTGCCCGCGGGCAGGCGAGGCCGGCAGCCTCCCCAAAATCTCGTCATACTCTCCGATCGACTCCTGCAAGGCGGCCATGTCGGCCGGCGGTAACCCGGCCATCGGGGACGGGCGAAACATCCAACGCGGCATTACGCGCGCGGCCACCGGAAGCAACAAGGCGAAAGGCGTTGCCGACAAGGCAATCGTTAACAACCTTTGGCTGATCGAGAGCACTTCGCCCCATCCGCTAGCCCACAAAATCACGACTGCCAGAATCGGCAGTGTGGCAGCGGCCAAAATCATCACCGGCAGATTCCCGGTGTTGGTGGGAGTCGAATTGGGAAAACGCAGTTTCATTGAGGGATTACCGCCCCAACTGAGGTCCTGACCGTTGAAGGTAGTGCTGAGCAGCATGAACGTGTTCCCAGGGCTGTCGTCACAGGTATAGGGGGGCGAGAGCTGCTTCGGATAGTTTGGACGTGCTCTACCAACCTGTTGAGGTACAACGGTGGTGTTTTTCTCACAGAATTTAACGTCTTGCCGCCTTCGTCTTTAGTCCTATCGCAAGAATGTTGAAGATCCAGTAGGGTTCGGGGGCAAAGAAATGAGGGCGAACGGCTTTGTGGATTCAGTTAAGTGAGTTTAACAGGATCGCCTCATAAATCAACGTTGCATCAGGGGGTGCGACCGATAAGCGTGTCATGCGCGTGGTGCCATCCCAATCCCAGATTTTGGACAAACTTGCTGACTTGCCTCCCTTCTCGCCCGTGCTGGTAAAACTTCTTGGTACGTTCGGCCAAACGAATATCTCCTGCACTGCCCTGGCTAGCTTGATTGAACAGGACCCCGTGCTAGCGGGTTGCGTGCTGCGGTTGGCGAACTCGGCCCTTTATTCGCAGAATCGCGCGATTACCACGATTGCCGCAGCGATCAACTTGATCGGGATTGACCGGTTGCGCAACGTGGTTACGGCCCTGTCCGTGAGCCAAATGTGGAAACGCCTGCCGAGCGCCGAGGGCTGGTGTACGGCAGACTTCAACGAGCATGGACTGGCGACGGCGATTCTGGCGGCATCGCTTTCCGATCACATGAGCAACGATTTCCCCGAGGGCGCCTTTCTGGGTGGGCTGCTGCATGATGTGGGGAAGTTATTGATTGTGATGGCGGTCCCCAGCGATTACCTCGCTATCGTGCATCGTTACGAAGAGGAGGGCACCAAACGCAGTTGGATCGAGTGTGAACGCGAAGTTCTTGATACAGATCATGCGAGCCTGTCGGCCCTGGCGCTGGAGCAGTGGAAAATTGCGGAGCCGATTCGGCGTGCGGTGGCGTGGCACCATGATCCGGAACCCCGTAAGCTAAGCCAGGTGATCGCCCTGGCCGATTCTCTCGCCAATGCGCTGGGCTACTCGGTGCTAACCTCCACTACCTTGATGGTCGAGATCGAGCCGGAGGAGATCGTCCGCAACATCCTTCGCCCCGTATGCTCTGGCATATCTCCTCAGGCATTGCTGGAGACCTTCCACAACGAAATGGACGTAATCCGTAGCGCTTCCCGCACGCTATGCCCTTAAAAAGGTTGGCCTAAGGCAAGAACTCCTGAAATACGTCATTCGACAGCAGTACGCCGCGCGAAGTGAGCCGCAAGCGGCCTTCCCACTTCTCCAGCAGTCCCATGGCGGCCAAGCGCTCGATCGGCTCGGCATGTTCCTGCCACTCCTGTGCGGTGGGCGTAATTCCTTCCATTAAACGTAAGCCGACGAAGAAACGCTCTTGCTCCGGATGGGCGGGCTCACGCTCCATTTCGCCTTGCGTCAAATACTCAGTAACTCCTTCGAGGTTCTGCCAACGCTCACCGCTATCGAACGAGTGAGCGTCA
>JAYVUQ010000053.1:0-2922 GCA_043787785.1 Bryobacteraceae bacterium | reverse complement strand
AACCGCCCGGTGCTCAGCTTGCTGGATGCCGATCATACGTTCCTGAACGAATCGCTCGCACGCCACTATGGCGTCCCTGGCATCACCGGCCCGCAGTGGCGGCGCGTGGAAGACATGCGCGCGCAAGGGCGTGGCGGCGTGCTGGGCCTGGCGGCAACGCTAGCCAAACAATCCGGCGCCTCGCGCACCAGCCCCATCCTGCGCGGCAATTGGGTAGCCGAAGTCCTGTTGGGCGACAAGCTGCCGCGGCCCCCGAAGGATGTGCCCCAGCTACCGGAGGATGAAGCGAACCTCACGCTCACCATGCGCGAGTTGACCGAAAAGCATACCAGCGATCCGCGCTGCATGACGTGTCATCGCCGTATCGATCCCTATGGCTACGCGCTCGAAGAGTTCGACGCGATCGGCCGACGGCGCAGCCAGGACCTGGGCGGCCGCGCGATCCATACCAAAACCCGCCTCATGGACGGCACCCCGATCGACGGCCTCGAAGGCCTGCGCCAGTATTTGCTCACCCAAGGGCGCGCCGCCTTCTCACGTCAGTTCTGCCGCAAGCTGCTCGGCTATGCGCTGGGCCGCGCCGTAAAACTTACCGACGAACCGTTGCTCGATGAGATGCAGACCCGCGACCGCGCCGGTGCCGTAGTGGATTTAATCGTACAGAGTAAGCAATTCCGCGAGATTCGCGGCCGCCATCTTCCAGAGGAGTAATTATGTTGAAGCATCAATTTTCCCGGCGCCGCATGTTGCGCGGCTTGGGCGTCACCATGGCCCTGCCCTGGATGGAGTCGCTGCCCGTGTGGGGCGACGAACCCGCCAAGCAAGCGTCCAGTGAAGCGCCCGTGCGTCTGGCGGTCATGTTCTCTGGCAACGGCTTCCACAGCAAGGAGTGGTGGGCCAAGGGCGAAGGCCAACAGATGGAATTGGGCCAGGTGCTCGCGCCGCTCCACGATTTCCGGCAGAAGATGCTGCTGGTGCGGGGCCTCTTCAACGCCGAAGCGCTCAAGGGCAACATTCACAGCTCCCAGACCGGGAACCTGCTCTCGGGCGCGCCGCTCGCGTCCGGCGGCGAAATCCGCTCCGGCACCAGCATCGATCAACTCCTGGCCCAGCGTTACGGCCGTTCCACCAAAGTCTCGAGCCTCGTGCTGGGGTGCGAGAAATCGAACCCATCGGTGCATAAGAACTACTCGATGCTCTACAGCTCCCACATCTCCTGGAGCTCGCCCACCACGCCCACGCCGCTCGAAATCTATCCCGCGCTCGCCTTCGACCGGCTCTTCAAAGATGAAGCCAGCCGGGCCGACCAAAGCGTGCTCGACGCCGTCATGGCCGACGCCAGCCGGCTCCGGCGCGACATCAGCCAAGGCGACCAGCGCAAGCTCGACGAGTACCTCGATTCAGTGCGCGACGTGGAACAGCGCATTGCGAACGCCGCCCAGCGCGGCCAATTGCAAGGTTGGCGGCCCACCCTGAGCCAGCCCAACATCGCCCGGCCCGCCGACGGAATTCCGCAGGACATCGCCGAGCACATGCGCCTCATGGCCGACATCATGGTGCTGGGCTTTCAAACCGACACCACCCGCATCACCACCCTTAAGCTCAATAACGATCACAGTTCGCTGCGCTTTCCGAACCTCGGCGTCGACTACATGATCCACCATCTGCTCTCGCATTCCGACACCGCCGATTGGCTCAAAGTGAATCAGTTCTTCCTCCAACAAGTAGCCTATGTTGCCCGCAAGCTCGACGCGATTCAGGAAGGCGACCGCACCTTGCTCGACAACACCATGCTGCTGTATTGTTCCAGCATGCTCACCGGCAATCATGAGGCGCGCCAACTTCCGGTGGTGCTCTTAGGCGGCGGCGGTGGCCGCATCCGGGGCGGCCGCGTGCTCGATTACCGCGAAAAGCCGGAGAGGCAGATGTGCCGGCTCTTTCTTTCCATGATGGACAAGATGAACGTCCGCCTTCCCAAGTTTGGCGACGCGACCTTGCCGATAGATGAGGTTTAGCACAGGTGGAATGGCGATAAACTGAGGAGAGGAATTTTATGCCCGCCCTACTCGAGCTTCATCCCCCGCAACTGCCGCCCGGCGCTCGCCGGAAGCTGACCCGCGCGGACTGCCTCGCGCTGGAAGGTGCCGGTTTGCTGGAACGCGAGCGATTCGAGCTCATTGATGGGGAGTTGATTCGCCGGATGGGAAAATCGCGTTCACACACCATCGCCTTGCGGCGAGTGATGGCTTGGCTAAGGCTGGTTTTCGGCACCGGGCAGGTAGATCAAGAAGCACCCATCAACCTCACCGCGCACCTGGACGCCACCAACGAACCAGAGCCGGACGCGGTGGTGTTACGTCGCCCGAGCGAGGAGTTTCGTTCGGCCAATCCGGGGCCCGAGGATATTCTATTGGCCGTGGAAGTCTCGGCGACCACCCAGGACTACGACCTGGGAGCCAAAGCGGCGCTCTACGCCAGCGCCGGCGTCGCCGAGTATTGGGTGCTCGATGTAAAGGGCCGGTGCCTCGTGGTGCATCAAGGGCCAACGGGAGATCACTACAGCTCGATCATCTCCTACGCGGCGGATGAACCGGTCGCCCCGATGGCCGCGCCGATGGCCTCCATCTGCGCTCAAGACTTACTCTCCTAATACTCAACCTTCTCGAATCTACTTTCCCCCCGAACCAGTCGTCAGAAACGCTTGCAGCCACGCCTGCACCTCAACCACCTGCTCGGGAACATTGTTATGTCCCGTCTCCAGCGCCAATAACAATTTCTTATTCCCGGGAATTACGTTGTAAGCCGAGTACATCGACGTTGGCGGACAAGTCTCGTCGTTGAAGCCCCAAGAGTAAAACCCGGGCACTTTCACGCGGCGCGCGAAGTTCACCACATCGTAGTAGCGCGAGGTTTCGATCTTAT
>JAYVUQ010000052.1:0-8306 GCA_043787785.1 Bryobacteraceae bacterium | reverse complement strand
AACTAGAAAGGAATGTCGTCGTCGTCCTCTGGGGCGTTCAGTCGGTTCTCGAAGTAGGTGGAGTAGCGGCCGTCTTTGGTCCGCTTGGTCACTTCGAGTTGAACGTCGAGTAACTTGCCCAGGTGCTTCGGTAAGTCTGAGAATGAGGTGAGCTCAAGACGGCACAGCCGCAGGTCCTGAATCACGTAAGGCATCGTATTTACCGAAATCACCTTGTTATGCCAAAGCAAGCGATTGGCGTGAGACGGGCCAAGGATTCGCAGCGTCCATTTCAGCATTGGAGCGCCGGAAGTCTTGGCCTCGGTTAGTTCGACGTGTTCGACGTTCACGTGGTAGCGTCCGTCGGGCACTTCCTCTGGCGTGGCGTCGGGATTGTTCAGTTGACGCCGGTATTCGGCGTCGAATTGAGAGAGATCAATAGCTGGGGAACTCATACACTTATTAGTCGAATTCGGAGGTGATTATTCTCATCTTTTTTGCGGGTAAGGACCTTGCCCTGATGCGGGTACTTCATTGCTGAGATCGCATATCGGACATTGCAAAAGTGCCTGGCACTCTTTGGGCTCACCTCCTCTGCGCGGGGTCGGTAACCCAACTGCGGTTATCGGCCCCTACCGACAAGGGGACCCGGGCACCGCCCATGTGGGGACTCGCAGGCCTCAGACGGACCGGCTTCCGGAGCTTGCCCTTCAGCCGTTTACCGGGCGACGCTCCGGCTTGTCTTACCAGCGCCGGGCCCTCGGCGGTTTCCTTCCGGCCGTTCCAAGGTTCGCCGCAGACCAGTCTCTACCAGCCATGCAATCAGAGCCGCCACAAAGGGCACGAGTATCAGCATTGCGACTAACATCCGGATTCACCTCTTATTCGTTTTCTTGCGACACCCTCTTAGCGTTCATCCCGCGCGATTTCGGCCACGGCGTTGGTTCTTTATGTTCTTTTCTTACCACCGCCATCGGATCGCTATGGAATCATGAGCTGGCAGCCGACGCTGGTACCCTAGGACGATGAACGTTTTTGTCGCCGGTGCTGGCATGATCCTGCAGGACCAAATCTTGCCCTCCCTTTATCAATTGCAACGGCTCGGCCGCATCGGAGAAATCTCCATCTGCGCCCGCAACGCGTCCACCCTGCAAGCGCTGAACGACACGCCCAAGATCCGCCGCGCCTTTCCCCAATCGAAATTCCGTGCCATCGCCGGTGGCTTCGCCGACGCCATGCGAGGGCTCGATAAGGGTACCCTGGTGGTCGTCGCCTTGCCCGATAACCTGCACTTTGCCGCCGTCATGCAGGCCCTCCAGCAGCATTGCCACGTCCTCTGCGTGAAGCCCCTGGTGCTCACCGTCGCCGAAAGCGAGCAGATTGAGGCCGCCGCCCGCGCTCGCTCGCTCGTCGTGGCGATTGAGTATCACAAACGCCTCGACGACCGTTCCCTGATGGCCCGCGAACGCTATCGTGCCGGCCTTTTCGGTGACTTCCGTCTCGGCTCTGCCGTGCTCTTTGAGAAGTGGTACTACCGCCACTCCAATTTCCAGAACTGGTTTACCAAAGAGAATTCCGACGCCTTCACCTACATCGGCTGCCACTACGTCGACCTCGTCGCCTTCATCACCGGCCTCACCCCCGTCGCCGTCAGCGTCCACGGCATTGCCGACAAATTCCCCAACGGTAACGAAGGCTGGCTCTGGACTGACGCCCGCGTCCTCTGGAGTAACGGAGCCTGCCTCAACGTCCAAAACGCCCTCGGCTTTCCCGATGCCGGGCCCGGCACCAACACCCAGGGCCTCACTCTCTACTGCGCCGGTGGCGAGAACGGCGCCTTGCTTAAGCACTCCGACCAATACCGCGGCCTTGAGTACTGCTACACCTCCATGCCCTCAGGCGACGGCGTCACCCAATACTCCGAACCGAGCCCGGACTACTTTCAGTACGTTCACCTCGGCCCCGGCCAAGGCTGGGTCCCTGTTGGCTACGGCTATCGCTCGATTGATTTCATCGTCAGCCAAATTCAAGCCGCCGTTGCCAACCCCGCGATGCTCGCTGAAATCGAAGCCGCCGGTATCCTGGCTACCCCCGCCAACAGCCGCTACAACGAACGCGTCATCGAAGCCGCCCGTCTCTCCATCGCCGACCAGGGCCGCCTCGTGCCCTGCTAGTCGGCCGTATTCGCGCTATTTTAAAGAAACAGAATGTTGTTTTCCGCGCTTGCACTGTTTGCCGTGATCCTCATTTGGATGCTTTGGCGAGTGGTTCTCCAGTCCCGTACCGTTCCGCAGAGATCGTGGCAGCGGCCGCTGAATCGCCCAATTCCCCGCGAACGAATTGAGCCGGCGATAGAGGCAGGAACCAGGGTGATTGAACTGAATGGTCCCCCAGCTCACCTTCAGGTTCTCCCCCCAGTTGGTGCGCCGCCAGCTGATCCTGTAACGCCCTCACCCTCCAATCCCGAAATCGACCACGCTGAAATGCCCCAGGATTCACAAACACAAGGATCGCCCCCATACTGGGTCCCGAAAGGTATAACCATTGACGTTCACGGTTTGCGCATTGATGGTGGATTGTTCTATTGCGGATCGGGGCTAACGGAAGCTAGCGGCTTCGGTATTGAAGCCGCATTAGTCGATCCGCAGTTACCGCTCACCTTTCTGGTTCAGACCTACCCTTCCGCCGAATCCTTCCTCCGGTACAGCGACCTTGCGCCGTCTGCACGGGGAAATTATCTCCAATGGCTAGCTGGAGGCCGACAGGACCCGCGGGCCGAGATCTGGATGGTCCTCCTCTATTTCTTCGGACTGGAACGCCGAGCGTTTTCGGAGGACGGGACCGCCATCGCCGACGATATAGTCGACCTGGTAGCTGAAGCACACCGCCTGCTTACCATCTACGGCGGCGACGAGGGCTTTCGCCGTCAGGCGCTCCATTTTATCGATCTCAATTGCCCGATTCCCGAAGAAGCTCCCTGGCAGTCCCCTCCACCGGATGTTTTGCCAGATGGGCCCTACCCGGCTGTCGCCCTCCGCAGAGGATTGGGAACCATGGCCGTTGCCCAACAGCCCATCCCATCTGATTGGGCGTTGGCTTGGGTATATTCGAGCGACGAGTTTCTTCCCCGCACGCCCGCTACCCGATGTCCCGAGGAATTCTGGCAATTGTTTCGCCTGAAGTACCGACGGGAATTCGGTGAAGGCGTCATCGTGAAACCGAATCGGATCACTATCCGAAGCAAGTATCACCCGGCAAGCCCCTCACTGCCTGACGAGATACGTCTCGGTTGGACCCATCTGCCTGACATTACCGTCCTCAAACAACCAGTTACTCAGTTAGTCGCCTTAGCCAACGAAGCTCAGGATGAACTGGATGCCTATAGCCGTCTCGTCAGCCGTCGCCCTGACCAAGCCGGCACTCTCGCGGCCGTCAGCCTCTTGCCGTCGCAGCTGATTCGCGCCTTAGATAGTGGCGTACTCTTGCCCATCCGGCAGATGATCGAGCCTCCTCTCGAATCCGGAGAGTTCGCCACGATTTCCTATAACGACCTGCGGCTCGCCTGGCCCCAACTGCCGGCCAAGCCCAACCGCGGCGATTCCGTGAAAATCCTTCGATGTCTCGAACGGATCGGTTATAGTCTCGAACCCGACATCCGCTTCGGTGGTCATCCGCTCGATCCGCAGCGGCCCATGGTGGTGTTCCGACATCAGGAAGGACCGCCTGCGCCTTCTCCCGAATACACCAAAGCCACCGTTTTTGCCTACCTCGGTGCCATCCTCGCTCACGTCGGCGGCGACGTCAGCCCGGCCGAAGAAGCCCACCTCTTGCGCCATGCGGCGCGCGAATTGAGTCTCGCCGAGCCCAGTGAGACCCGTCGTCTCCAGGCCTATCTGAAGTGGCTGCTACTGGCCCCGCCTGACCTCAGCGGAATGAAGAAACGCCTCGCGGCTTTGCCTCTGAGAAGCCGCGCCGAACTCGGCAAATTTCTCGCGAGTCTCGCCAACGTGGATGGAATCGTAACTCCCGACGAAGTCGCGTGGCTCGGCAAAATGTACCGGCGGTTAGGAATCGATCCGCAATCCACCTTCGCCGATCTTCATCTCGCCGCCTCTAGGCCCGCCGCCAAGCCCTCCGCCAAGCCCGCCACTGAGCCCGTCGGTATGCCCGTCGCTGGCGAGGACAACGCAGCCGGCTTTCGGATTCCACCGCCCCCCACGCGGGAGCCGACTTTCGCGTTGGACCTGCCCAAGGTGCGCCGCATGCAAGCCGAAACCGACCAAGTGTCCGCACTGCTGCGCGGTATCTTCGCAGAGGATGAGCCCGCGCCCGCCTCCGGTACCGCCACCGTAGAAGGGCTGGATGCCTTGCACTCGCAATTCCTGGCCCTGTTGGTTACGCAGTCCGAGTGGTCGCGCGAGTCGATGGCGACCGTTGCGGCGCGGTTGGGGCTGCTGCCGGATGGCGCGGTCGACACCATCAATGAAATGGCAATTCGCCGCGTGGGTGACCTGTTGCTTGAAGGGGACGATCCAATCACCATCAACGGCAGCGTGAAAGAGGAGCTGACTCTGTGATTGCCATTCGACCGCGAGAGCGGGACGCCGTAGTCCAGTCCCTGCGCGCGGGCGTCGTCCCCCGCATTGGGCAACACCTCATTCAGGTTGGCCGGCTCCGCGAGATTGAAGCCTTGCTTCAGGATGTTGAGCGCTGCTCGGATGGAGGCTCCGCCATCCGCTTCGTCATCGGCTCGTACGGATCGGGAAAAACTTTCTTCTTGCACCTCATCCGGGCGATTGGCTTGGAGAAAAAACTCGTCACCGCCCATGCCGACCTCTCGCCAGACCGTCGTCTACAAGCCTCAGGCGGGCAAGCCCGCTCGCTATACTCCGAACTGATGCGCAACCTCTCCACGCGCGCCAAACCCGACGGCGGCGCTATGAGCAGCGTCGTGGAGCGGTTTGTCTCGGAGGTGCTGAAGCAAGCCCGTGAAACTGGCGCCGCCGCCGAACCGCTGATTCACGAGCGGCTCCATCACCTCTCTGAGATGACCGGCGGCTATGACTTCGCCGAGGTAATTGCAGCTTACTGGCGCGGCCACGATACCGGCAACGAGCTATTGAAGTCAGACGCGATCCGTTGGCTGCGGGCCGAGTTTTCCGTAAAAACCGAGGCCCGCCAGGCACTCGGTGTGCGGACCATCGTCGACGATCAGAATTTCTACGATCAGCTCAAACTCATGTCCCGTTTTGTGCGCTTGGCAGGCTTTAGCGGGCTCCTTGTGATGTTGGATGAGATGGTGAATCTCTATAAGCTCGCCCACACCCAATCGCGCAACGCCAACTACGAGCAGATCCTGCGAATCTTGAATGACTGCCTGCAGGGCAGCGCCCCCGGACTCGGAATTCTCCTGGGTGGTACGCCCGAATTCCTGATGGATCCCCGGCGCGGCCTCTATAGTTACCCGGCGCTTCAGTCGCGTCTGGCGGAGAATACTTTTGCCCGGGACGGGATGGTGGACTTTACGTCGCCGGTATTGCGACTCTCCAGCCTCAGCCCGGAGGATTTCTACTTACTGCTCCATAAAGTGCGCCACGTCTACGCGGCCGGCGATCCATCGAAATATCTAATTACCGATGATGGCTTGCACCAATTTATGCGCCATTGCGAAGAGCGCATCGGGGAAGCTTACTTTCGCACGCCGCGCACCACCATCACCGCGTTTGTGAACTTACTCGCCGTGCTCGACCAGAATCGGTCGGTGTCGTGGCCGGAGTTGTTGGGCGGCATTTCGCTGGCCGCCGATACCGAAGGCGATGTCAAGCTAGCTGGCGATGGCGACGACGAATTGGCTGCTTTCACCCTGTGATGCCAGATACTTCACGCGCGTTTGAGCTACTGGATGAACGAGTCCGCCGCTGGATTTGGCAACAAGGTTGGAATGAACTCCGGGATGCGCAGGAACAGGCCATTGCCCCCATCCTCAACGGCACCCAGGACGTGATCATTTCGGCCGCCACCGCGGCCGGTAAAACCGAAGCGGCCTTTTTACCGATCGCGTCCTGCCTGCTGAACGCCCAGGAGCCCGGCCTGGTGATTTACCTCAGTCCCTTGAAGGCTTTAATTAATGATCAATTTCTGCGCCTGGGCGATTTCTTCGGCTCGCTGGACCTTCCTGTTTATCCCTGGCATGGAGATGTTGGGCCGAAGGTCAAAAGCGACTTCGAGAAGAATCCGCAGGGAGCATTGTTGATTACGCCGGAATCGTTAGAAGGGATCTTCGTCCGCAAAGGCTTTTACATTCCGGTGATCTTCCGGTATCTACGATATGTGGTGGTGGACGAAATGCATTCCTTCATCGGTCGAGAACGCGGGATACAGGTAAGCTCGCTCTTGAACCGCATGGAACAAGCGATTGGCCGCCGTGTTCCGCGCGTTGGTTTGAGTGCTACCTTGGGCGACCCTCAGCTGGCGGCCGCCTATTTGCGTCCCCATGATGCTCAAGCTGTAAAGATAATCGAAAGTAAGTCGGGTCAGCAGGAATTGCGTGTTCTGGTGAAAGGGTACCGGGAATCGTTGGTTCGGCCGGTTGAGGCGGACGATGACGATGACGCGAGCCTGATCACCCTGGGCCGCGTGGCCGCCGACATGTTCAAAGCGATGCGCGGCAGTAAGAATCTCGTTTTTGCCAATAGCCGGAAGATGGTGGAAGAATTCACCGACCGTATGGCACGCATTTACGAGGGGCATCGCCTGCCCAATGAATTTCACGCTCATCATGGGAGTTTGGCCAAGGGACTGCGCGAGTCAGTGGAGGCTTTGCTCAAGGACCCCGCCATGCCGGCCACGGCAGTGTGTACCTCCACGCTCGAAATGGGCATCGACATCGGTACCGTGAAGAGCGTCGGGCAGATTTCTCCCCCATTTAGTGTGGCCAGTTTGCGCCAGCGTCTCGGACGGAGCGGACGCCGGGGGGAGCCCTCAATCTTGCGAGCCTTTGTGATGGAATCGGGCTCTGACGCTCACCCACTTCAGCAGCGGCTGCGTTTGGACTTACTGCAAACCATCGCCTGTGTGGAGTTACTCCTACAGCGTTGGTGCGAGCCTCCCATTGCCGGCTCCCTGCATCTCTCCACTCTGATACAACAGTTACTCTCGTTGATTGCTCAAAAGGGTGGCGTCCGCGCCGAGGAAGCCCATCTTACCCTCTGCCGGCAGGGCCCATTTACCGTGGATGTGCCTCGCTTTACCGCGTTGTTGCGCGCCTTGGCGGAGAAAAGATTGCTCATCCAGAGCGAGGATGGCACCCTGTTGCATGGCGAACTGGGAGAGAAGCTCGTCAATCACTATAGTTTCTACGCTACCTTTTGGAGCGCCGAAGAGTATCGACTGGTACACGGCGTGCGGTCGCTCGGGACGCTTAGTTTCAGCCAGCCCGTGGCCGAGAAGAGTCTTATTCTTTTTGCGGGACGCCGCTGGCGGGTAGCCTCGGTAGATGAGCAGGCGCGGGTCATTGCGGTGACGCCGGCTCAGGGCGGCCGGGCGCCGAAATTCAGCGGTACCGGCGTGGGCCAGGTACACGAGCGCATTCATCAGCAGATGTTTGACTTGTACCGGAGCGAGGCAATCCCAGCCTATCTGGATCAGGAAGCTTGGTCCTTGTTGGGTGGAGGACGTGAGTTATTCGGCCGGCATGAATTGTCTACCGCCAACTTGGTCGCCGTGCCGGATGGTACGTTGCTCTTCCTGTGGGCAGGTGATCGGGTAGCCAATACGGTGCTCGCGGTGTTGCAGGCGGCGGGTTTCAGCGTTGAGACCTTCGGCGTTGGTTTGATGGTGGAGGACGTCGATCCTGCGGCATTGCGCGGGCATCTGAAAAAGTGTCTCGCGGAGGGTCCGCCGAGTGCCGGAAGGTTAGCGGAGTCCGTATCCAATCAGATCCTCGAAAAATACGATGAGTATCTCCCCCCGAGCCTGTTGGCGGAAGGCTACGGAGCCTCTTCCTTAGCGCCCGAAGAAGCCTGGATCTCGTTGCGGAAGGCGATGGAGGGAAATCTCTTCCAGCCGCCTACGGTTTGAGCAGGCAATGCGCTTACCCGCGCCCAGCAAAGCCTAAGTCCGGGTGCGGAAGGGCATCGGAACCCACGCTGGCTTCAGGCGGTCCCAGTTGGTGCGGGTGTACGAAAGGCCTACCATCATAAGAATTACCAGCAGCGCCATCAGGCTGGCTTGGCCAATGGTGAGGTTCTCCTTCCAGTACCAGAACCAGCGGCCATAAACCAGTTCCACATGCACCCAGTAAACCAGCAATGACGTGGTGCCCAGTT
>JAYVUQ010000051.1:0-6701 GCA_043787785.1 Bryobacteraceae bacterium | reverse complement strand
TAGGGCGGCCGGCTTTGTGGCTGCTGGCATCGATGCTGTTCGTGTATGTGGCTTGCGAAGTGGGCATCTTCAACTGGGAAGTAAAGTACCTGATGACGCAGGGAGTGAGCCAAACGACGGCGACGAACATTATGGGATTCGGATTTGCGGGAGCGCTAACGGTGGGACGGCTGATTGTGTCGAAGATGCTAATGAATGTACCGCCGCAGACGGTGACGCTGGGCGCGGCGGTGATGATGGCGGTGACGACGTTGCTCATGCTGCAGACGTCCAGCCCGGCGGTAACGATCGGGTGCCTGGTGTTGGCGGGATTGGCGATGGCGCCGGTGTTTCCGACGACGCTGGCGATGGTGGGTGACGCGTTTCCGCGCGGGACGGCCACGGCGATGGGCATCGTGATCACGGCGGGGTGGGCGGGCCTGGCGCTGAGTTCGCAGATCATCGGGAGCATCGCATCGAGTTCCGGTTTGCGGGCGGCGCTGATGGTGTTGCCCGTGGCGGCCGTGGTGATGGCTTTGGCGAACTTGGCGCTACGGGCTTCGATGGGCCAAAAAGCTAAGGCCGCGACGGTTCGGTAAGCTATTGACGACCGTAAGCGATTTTCGCGCTACTCCGTAAAAATCAGTTCACAATTCGCTCAAAGTCCCTGCCGCTCTGCCCGATAAGAGCAAGGATAAGGAGACTCTATGGCGCTCGATGTATTGATCGTAGACGATTCGGCGGCGATCCGAAAGATATTGCAACGGGTTCTGTTGCAGACCGATGTGACCCTGGGCAAGGTGCTGGAAGCGGGGGATGGACTGGAAGCGATCGAGACCCTGAAGACGAACAAAGTGGGCCTGATTTTGAGCGATATTAATATGCCAAAGATGGACGGGCTGCAGTTGCTAAGCCATTTAAAGGCAGACCAGGATCATCGCGACACGCCGGTGGTGATGATCACAACCGAGGGGTCGCAAGCGAAGGTGATGGAAGCGGTGACGCTGGGTGCGGCGGGCTATATCCGGAAGCCATTCACGGCCGAACAGATCAAGGAAAAGCTGGCGTCGATCTTTTAGATCGCGCCCAGGAGAACCCCAAAGATGCAACAAGAGGAACTGGTTGGGTACATACTCGAATCAACCGAGAGCGTGTTTTCGACGATGTTGGGCTTAGACGCGACCGCGGGTAAGGCGCGATTGAGCGAAGGCGCGGTTGGCCCGAGCTATGGGGTCGCGGCGCTGGTGGGCCTGGCGGGTTGCTGGATTGGAACGGGCAGCGTTGACTGCTCTGCCGGACTTGCCTGCAAGATCGCCGGAGCGATGCTTGGCAGCGAGTATGAAGCGGTGGATGACGATGTGCTCGACGCCATGGGCGAAGTGGCGAACATGGTCATTGGCAACATCAAGAACAGCGTTGAGGTGGTGGTCGGACCGATGGACCTGAGCATACCGACGGTGGTGCATGGGCGGAACTTCACGACGAGAAGTCACCGGAATAATCAGTGGACGGTGGTTCCGTTTCAGTGCCTGGGCGAAGAGTTTCTGATTCAGGTGATGCTGCTACCGAACGAGGGACACGGCTTGTCCGCCTGTGTGCCGGTCGGCCACGTGGCTCAAGACTGACGCTTACCAGCCGGGGGGCTTAACCGGCAATGATGGGCCGGATCACTTCGCCGTGAACGTCGGTGAGGCGGAAGTCGCGGCCGGCGTGGCGGTAAGTGAGGCGAGTGTGATCGAAGCCGAGTTGGTTGAGGATGGTGGCGTGTAAGTCATGCACGTGGACGCGGTTCTCGATGGCCCGGAAGCCAAAGTCGTCGGTGGCACCGTAGGCCATACCGCCGCGGATGCCGCCGCCGGCGAGCAGCGTGGTGAAGGCGGGGGGATTGTGATCGCGCCCGCAGCCCAGCTTTTCAAGGCCTGAGTTCTGAATCATCGGCGTGCGGCCAAATTCGCCGGCGATGACGATGAGGGTTTCCTGGAAGAGTCCGCGGGCTTTGAGGTCGTCGACTAAGGCGGCGACGGGGCCGTCGGTCTTTTGAGCGAGTTTGCCATGGACGCGGATGTCGTCGTGATTGTCCCAGGGTTGGAAGGGGCCGTAGTAGATCTGCACCATGCGGACGCCGCTTTCCACCAGGCGCAGGGCCATGAGGCAGCCGCGGCCGAAGTCAGAAATATCATAGCGGGCGCGGACATGCTCGGGCTCCTTACGAATGTCGAAGAGTGGGCCGCCCTCGGTCTGCAAGCGGTAGGCCGATTCCATCGACTGGACGGCGGACTCTAACCGCGGTTCGGCAGCGGCGTAGTGGCGATTCAGCTGATTGAGCAAGGCGAGTTGCTTGCGCTGTTCGGCGGGGGCGAGGTCCTCATTGCGGAGGTTGGGGATGATCTTTTCGGGCTCGACGGCGGTGTTCTGGAAATGAACTCCCTGGTAAGTGGTGGGCATGTAGCCGGAGCTCCAGAGCGAGGAGCCGAGCACTGGGAAGCCGGGGCAAAGGACGACGAAGCCGGGCAGGTTTTGGTTGTCGGTGCCGAGGCCATAGGTGACCCAGGAGCCCATAGACGGGCGGCCGGGCAGTTGGTGGCCGCAGTTCATCAACTGCAGCGAGGGGCCATGGTTACCGTTATCGGTATACATGGAGCGGATGACGCAGAAATCATCGATGCGGCGGCCGATCTCGGGGAAGATCTCGCTGACTTCGAGGCCAGATTGGCCGTGGCGTTTGAATTCCCAGGGGGAGCGCATCAAGGTGCCGCTGGCGCGATCGGTGCGGATTTTGGGTCCGGGCATGGGCTGGCCATCATATTTGGCGAGGGCGGGCTTGGGGTCGAAGGTATCTACCTGCGACATGCCGCCGTTGAGGAACAAGAAGATGACGTGCTTGGCCTTGGCGGGAAAGTGAGTGTGCTGGGCGGCTTGCAGCACACCGTGCGCGCCAGCCAGGCCGAAGCCGCCACCGAGTTGTCCGAGAAATTGTCTGCGGTTGAACATACTAATTCACGCTCGAAAATTCTGCGGCACCCAAGAGCGCACGCAAGTAGGGTGGCCACGCCTGATCGCCACTTGAGACATATTCTACGCCTAAGCGCAGCTCCAGGGTATCGGGTGGGCGACCGTAGAGAAGGTGATAGGCGCGGGTGATACGGGCGGCGGGCTGGCCGCCGGCTTCGTTGGCGAGACGCTCGCTGAGCTTGGCCGCCTGGGTGGCGACGAAGGGGCTGTTGAGCCAGTAGAGGCCTTGCAGGGGGCCGGAGGTGGTGGGGCGGGCGTCGGTGGAAGTGTTAGGGTCTGGGAAGTCGAAGAGGGCAAGTGCCGGGTCAAGCCGGGTGCGGCTGACGGTAAGGTAGAGGGCGCGGCGGCGGTTGTCGTCGGAGACGGGCTTGGCGGCGCCGCCGAGGGTGGGGTCGAGTAGGCCGGAGACGGCGAGCAGGGAATCGCGCAGGACTTCCATGTCCAGGCGCGGGGTGAGCGGAAAATGGGAGAGATACTTGTTGTCGGGGTCAGCCTCGGAGGGAGATGCCGTGGCTTGGGAATAAGTGCTGGAAAGCAGGATCTGGCGATGAAGCGCCTTGAGGCTCCAGCCGTTCTTGATGAAACTACTCGCCAGATAATCGAGTAACTCTGGGTGCGTGGGCCGTTCGCCCATGCGGCCGAAGTTGGATGGCGTACGGACGATGCCTTGGCCGAAGTGGTGCTGCCAGACGCGGTTGACGATGACGCGGGCGGCGAGTGGGTTGCGGGTGATGGCTTGCGCGAGTTCGGCGCGGCCGCTGCCTTGGGTGTAGCGCGCGGGCTCACCATCGCAGAGGACTTGTAAAAAACGCCGGGGGGCCACTTCGCCGGGCGTTTTGGGGTCGCCACGGAGAGCGACTTTACCGTCGGCGGGATGGTCGCCTTCGGTAACCGCATGGAGGAAGGGATACATGGGGGGCAGCTCTTTTTCGAGTGCCGCAATCTCGGCGTTCAGCTTGTCGACATAAGCCTTGGCGATGCCGCCGAGGAAACGGCCAATTTCTTTAGGACCGTAGTAGAGAACGCCGGCCGGAGCTTTGAAACCATCGATGTTATAGGGACCGTAGGCAATTTCGCGCCACTGGTAGAATTTCAACACCGGCAAGGAAACGATGTTGGTGTATTGGCGCGTGTTCTCATTCTTCTGGCCTTTGCGGCCGCCAAAGGCGACGTAGTTTTTGTCGTCAACCTCTTTGGCTTCGTCGAGTAACTCGAGGAGGAACTGCTGATACTTCTGGGACTCGGCTTCGACTTGGGCGAGGGTAGGTTTGGCGGCCACCAGTTGCTGCCAAGGCTGGAGGTAGGCGTGGTCATTGTCGGTGGCGACGAGATACTTTTTCCAACGGGCGAGCGTTTCGGTATCGAGGCCAGGAGCTTCGCTTGCCTGGCGAAAGGCGGCGAGTAAGTAGCGGGAGGTATCGCGGGCGAGTAAGTCGACCAGTTGTTTGGTTTGGTCTGCCAGATAGTCGTTCAGGATCTCTTTCCGGTCGTCGATCTTTTTCTTCTGGGCCTGATGGCGGTCGACTTCGGCTGGGGAGACGAGCGGATGTTGCTGGGTCTTGGTGCTGCTGAAGATACCGAGCAGGGAGTAGTAATCTTTGGTGGGAATGGGGTCGTACTTATGGTCGTGGCATTGGGCGCAGCCGACGGTGAGGCCGAGAAAGACCTTGGTGGTGACGTCGACTTGGTCGTTGGCACCGGCACCCAGAGCCTGAAAACCGAGGCCGGCAAGATGGTTTTTAGTTTCGGGCAACAGATCAGCGGCGATCTGGGCCTGGACGAAGACGGGATAGGGCAGGTCGCGGTTGAAGGCGTCGACCACCCAGTCACGATAGCGCCAGGCATTGGGCAAAGGCGTGTCGAGGCTGGCGGCTAGTTCGCCGTCGGAGTAACGGGCCAGATCGAGCCAGTGGCGAGCCCAGCGTTCGCCGTAGTGAGGCGAGGCCAATAGGCGGTCAACCACTTTGGCCTTGGCGTGGGGAGAGGTATCGGCGAGGAAATGGTCAGCTTCGCTGGGAGTAGGCGGCAGACCGGTGAGGTCGAGGGTGACGCGGCGCAGCCAGGTGCGCTTGGGGGCGGGCTTGGCGGGCGTGAGGTTGGCTGCCTCCTGGCGCGCAAGAATGAAACGATCAAGCTGATTGGTTACCCAGGTTTGGTTCTTGACCGGGGGTGGGACGAGGTTCTGGAGCGGCTGAAAGGACCAGAAGGCGCGTTGCTCCGGGGTGATGTGAACTTGGGTGACGGCGGTCTGCTCTGGTTGTTGTGGCCAAGGCAGGCCGCGACGGATCCATTCGGCAAGGTCGGCGACTTCGGCTTCTTTGAGTGCGCCGACGGGCGGCATCTTGAGCCGAATGTGGGTGCGCCGCACGGCCTGCATCAGCAAGCTTTCGTCGGGCTTACCAGAGACGACAGCGAGGCCGGACTTACCGCCTTTGAGCAGGCTTTCGCGGGAATCGAGCCGCAACCCTCCGAGTGCGCCTTCGGTGTGGCAAGCATGACAATTGGTGGCCAGCAGCGGGCGGATTTTGAACTCAAAGAACTCCGCATCGTCGGCGGCGGCCAGCGGCAACGCCGCCGCCAAAAGCAGCGAAATGGGAAAAACCCGCATGCAAAAAGTATATTCCAATAGAAAACCGCCCGTACCCGGAGCGATTCCGGATACGGGCGGTGGGAGGTAGCATCTCTGAATTACTTACGAGAGACTTGCACCTTGGGAGTGGACAGATAGCCGGTGACGGTATCCTTGGTGATCTCATTCACGACGAGCTCGTAGGGCTGGCGGGCTTTGCTGGAGACATAGAACTGAACAGGCTCGTTCATGGTTTTGTCCTTCTTTTCGATCTTGCGATCGTCAGCATTCAGCTCCATGGTGAAGCGAGCCTTTTTGACATCGGCCTTCTTGAGGGCGAGCATGACGTCGCCAACCTTCTGGGCCTTGTCGTTGCGGGTGATGCGGAACTCAAAGTAGTTGCGCTCGCCGAGTTCGCGGAGGGCATTGAGCTCGGTGGAGTTGGTGGCGATGAGGCCGCTCATCACACCCATGTCGCCGGTGGCGCGACGCAGGTCGGCGATGGTGCTCTGCAGTTCGGTACGGGTGGCATCGACGTCGGTGCGCACGCGCTTGACGTCGGTGGAGACGTTGGTGAGGTTGTTGTTGAGATCGGTGGAGGCCTGCTGGGTTGAGGTCTTCACCGCCGCGAGTTCGGTATTCATATCGGCGACGATCTTCTCATTGCCCTCCGCGGCTTGTTTGGTGAGCTTGGCGGCTAGCTTATCGGCGTGGCGTTGGGCGAGGCTTTGGGCCGTCCAACTGGCACCCTTGGCGGCATCGCGGGCAATCTTTTCGGCTTCGGACTTTACGGTGGTCATCTCGCCGCGCATGCTGGAAAGCTGGGTTCCGGTTTGCGTTTCCACTTTGGCGAGACCTTGACGAAGTTCGGCGACCTGCGAGTTCATGGCGGTGACTTGTTGATCAACCGTTTGAATGCGCGAGCCCTGGTAAGCATTAAAGCCGAGCGAGAGGGCTAGCGCCGCGCCGATGGCGGGCACTACCCAGCTCCTGGTGGAGGCCACCACCTGATTATTGTTGTTTGAATTCTCCATGTTATCTTTCTCCTTCACTGGCATTTCACTTCTCTCAATCTGCTAACGAGAGATGGCTTGAAGGCCGATTGGGTTCCGCCTAATTGTTGTAAAGTCTCTGGGCCTAC
>JAYVUQ010000050.1:0-5170 GCA_043787785.1 Bryobacteraceae bacterium | reverse complement strand
CTGGATTTAAAGCTCCAGGTGACATCCGCGACTTCTTCGGTGTACGTTTCGACCGAAGTGCCGTTGGTGGAAACCACGCGCGCCAGCACGGCTACCGCGGTGAATGAGAAAGCGGTACGCGACTTACCGATCAACGGGCGCAACTTCCTGGACTTTACGGTGCTTACGCCGGGAGTGGTGCGCGATCCGCGTGGCGGCGACTTGAGCTTTGGCGGGCAACGCGGCACGGCGAATTCGCTGTTGATTGACGGTGGCGATTCGAATAACTTGTTCTTTGGCCAGTCCTCGGGCCGGGCCGGTACACGCAATCCTTACACTTTCTCGCAGGACGCGGTGCAGGAGTTTCAGGTGAATACGAATGGGTATGCGCCGGAGATTGGGCGCGCTGGCGGCGGAGTGATCAATGTGGTGACGAAGAGCGGCACGAATGCGCTGCACGGCACGGCCTTTTGGTTCTTTCGCGATAAGGCGATGAACGCCAATACGTTTTTTAATAACTCGGTGGGACGCCTGCGCCAGCCGTACCACTTCAACCAGTTCGGTGGCAACATTGGCGGGCCAATCAAGAAAGACAAGGTCTTCTTCTTCTATAACTACGATGGCCAGCGCAACACGTTGCCCAATGCGGTTTTCTTTCCGCCGAATGCGACCATTCCCACCGATGCTGTTTCGCAACAGACCGCGAAGGATTTGTCTAAATATCAGAATGCTTACACCACGGGGCTGGTAAACAACATTCACACGGCGAAGATCGATTACAACATTTCCTCCTCGCAGTTGTTCAATGTCCGGTATAACCTGCATCGGTTCACGGGTAATAACTTCGAGAATGCGGGAAATCAATCCGCGTCGGAGCATACGGGTAATTCAAAGAACACGACGGACAATCTGGCAGTGAATTACACCAAGATCTTTGGAGGAACGACGGTTTGGGATTCGCGCTTTATTTACCTGCGCGACGATGCGCCGGGCCAAGCCAACTCCACTGACCCGGAGGCGGTGATCCGCCAAGGTGGCGTGACGCTGCTCACCATTGGGCGCAATAACTTCTCGCCGCGCTACACCAACTCGAAGAAGTACCAAATCATCAACTCCCTTTCGCTCAGCCGGGGTAAACACAGCTACAAGGTGGGTGGCGACTTGAATTTCGAGCGGATTACCAATTTCTTCCCTGGCAACTTCGGCGGCGCCTTTACTTTCGACACGCTGATTGACTTTGCGAACCGCCGGCCTTCCGGTTTCACGCAGGGCTTTGCCGGGGCGGGCACCAATGGCGCCACCACTTACCCGAATGCCAATGAAGTCGCATTCTTCGCCCAGGATCAGTGGCGCCTCACCGACCGGCTGACACTGACCTACGGTGCCCGTTATGACCTTTTCAGTTACGCACAGAATCCGGTGAAGAATCCCGACGCTGGCCTCGCCGCGGGCAAGCTGGATACCTCGCGCTTTAACCGCGACACCAATAACCTGGCTGGCCGCTTTGGGTTCGCCTACCGGCTGCACAAGGAAGGGAAGCACGTCTTGCGTGGCGGTTACGGCATGTTCTATGGCCGCACGGCATCCATCCTGTTGGGCACGACGCATTCGCAAAATGGCATTCAGGTGCAGACTTACTCGTTGAACGGCGGGATTGCGGCCCAGGCGGCACTGATTCCGCGCTACCCGGCAGTCTTAACGGCCCCGCCCACCCTGCAGCGCACACCCGACATTTATGTTGCCGCAGCGGACTATGTGCAGCCGCTGAGCCATCAATCTAATTTGAATTACGAATTTCAGGTAAGCCGCGATACGGCCATCACCCTCGGCTACTTAGGCGTACGCGGCGTTCATTTAACGCGCGCCCGCGACATCAATCATTTCCCGCTTGAGTACACGACGGCCACCTTTACCAATGGCAATGGTCCAGTGCAGGTGGGCCGCCGCCCCAATACTCGGCCTAACCCTAACTTTGGGCGCATCACGCTGGACGATTCCGGTGGCGACTCGATCTATCATGCCGGATTCATCCAGATCACCAAACGCTATGCGCAGAACTTTCAGTTCCTCGCCAGTTACACGTGGTCGAAGGCGATCGACACTTTGCCGGACCAAACCTCCGTCGTGCCTAACAATGGCGGCGATGACGCGAAAGTGGCCTTTGACACCTTATTACCCAATCAGGATCGCGCGTTGGGCGATGCGCACATTCCGTTCCGCTTCGTCTTTTCGGGGGTTTGGGACTTGAATTACTTTAAGTCGGCCAGCCCGGTTTTGAAGCACATCGTTGGCGGTTGGCAGATCTCGGCCATCTCTACTTCGCAATCGGGCCGGTATTTTACGGCACGGTCGAATGTGGATCTGAACAACGACGGGAACCGTTTCAGTGATCGCTCGCCTGGGTTTGGGCGGAACACAGTGGAAGGCCCGGGTTTCTTCTCCGTGGACATGCGCGTGTCGAAGGATATTCCGCTGGCCGGTGAACGGGTGAAGTTACGCCTGATGGGCGAGGCCTTTAACAGCTTCAACCACACGAATTTCACGGCCCTGCAGTTAGTGCCGTATAACTACAACGTGACGACGCGGGTATTTACGCAGACGACGAACTTCCTGACGCCGAGCAATACGGCCGATCCGCGTATCCTGCAGATTGCGGCCCGGATTACTTTTTAAGGATGTTGACGATTGAAGCCTCGGCGTGGCAGGTAATGGTGAGCCATGCCGAGGCGACTTATCCCCGGGAGTGCTGTGGCGTCATGCTCGGCACGGTAGCTGGCGACGAGAAAGTTGTGACGATCGCCCATGGGCTCGAGAATGCGTATGAGGGTGGACAGGAGGATCGTTATGAGATTCGGCCGGCCGACTTACTGCGCGTGGAACGCGAGGCCCGGGAGAAAAAGCTCTCGTTGATTGGTATCTTTCATTCGCACCCTGATTGCGATGCTTATTTTTCGAATACTGACCTGGAGCATAGCTGTCCTTGGTATAGCTTCGCGGTGCTCAGCGTGCAGCAGGGTAAGTTCCATCACGCGAATAGCTTTTTGCCGGACGCGGACCAGACGTTTGCGAAGCTGGAGAAGCTAAGCTATTAGGGTAGAGCGACAAGCAGACTGAAACCGTTAGGGTGGCATCGGTGCAGCGGGCGCGTCTACTGAGCGAGGGTTTGAATAAAGGCGTCGGCCTCTTTTATTGAGCCTTCGATATCGGCCACCAGCGCCGTCACATCTCCGTCCATCTTGGCGGCGGTGGTCTTTAGCGAGCCGATGGCCTTGGCGTTCAGGTTGTGTTTGAGAAACAGCACCTGATCGCGAAAGCCTTGCAAAACGGGCAGCATTTTGCGTTCGGTCTGCTTCATGCGCTGCAGGTATTGCTGGTGACGGGTGCGGGTGCCGCGGAGTAGTTGCTGGCTGCGGGCGTGCAATGTGGTGTCCTTGATGGTGGCCAGTTCCTGGTTCCATTCGCGGAAGAGATCGCTGCCCACCTGGTCGATACTCTTGATGCGGCCGGAGACGTCGTTGGCGCGCTTCTCGGCTTCCTCAAACTCACCGTTGAGCTTTTTGTAGGTCTTCTCCAGGTCGCCGCCTTCAAAGCCGGTGAGCTCCTGAAAGGCCTCCAGGGTGGTCTTGATTTGCTCCTTGGCTTTCTCCTGATCCTTCTTGCCGGCCAAGATCCTTTGCACGAGGATGTCGCGCTTTTCCTTACCGATCTTCTCCATGGCGTTGTAGTAGAGAGACGTGCAGCCAGTGAGCAAGAGGGCGAAAAATAGTACGGAACGCATCTGCTTAACCGTACAATAATTCATGCCTCAGCGCCTGCTTTCGCTCGATGTTTTCCGTGGTCTGATCATGGCCTTCATGGTGATCGTGAACACCGCCGGCACCGGCGACGCTGTTTATGCGCCTCTGCGGCACGCCAAGTGGCACGGCTGGACGCCCACCGATGTCGTCTTTCCATCGTTCGTGTGGATCATCGGCCTGGCCATTTCGCTGTCGCTGGGCCGCAAGCGGGACGGCGGGGCCGCTCGCGGTCCGCTGCTGTTGACGGCGGCGCAGCGCGCGGCGATCCTGTTTGGGCTGGGGCTCTTCGTATACGCCTTCCCTACCTTCGACGCGGGCACTTTCCGCATCCTGGGCGTGCTGCAGCGACTAGCCATTTGTTACTTCGTCACGGTAGGCATCTTTCTGGTAACCGGCATTCGCGGCCAGATCATCGCGGCCGTGGGCTGCTTATTAGGGTTTGCGCTGCTGATCTTCTACGCGCCCGTGCCCGGCTACGGCGCGGGCAATCTGGATGTGGAGCGTAACTTCGCCCACTATATTGACCGCATCGTGCTGGGCGCGCATAACTACGCCCACACCAAAACATGGGACCCGGAAGGCGTGGTAAGCACCTTGCCGGCCATTGGCAGTTGTTTGATCGGTTTATTGGCGGGCCACTTACTCGCCTGGAAGCGCGACCTGGCGGTGCGAACCACTTGGATGCTGATCATCGGCAATCTACTCATCGCGCTGGCTTTTATCTGGGACCCCTGGTTGCCAATCAACAAGAGCCTATGGACCAGCTCTTTTGTTCTATTGATGGCCGGTTTGGACTTTGTCCTTTTCGGCAGCATCTTGTGGCTGGTGGATGGATTGGGCTATCGGCGCGGGCTCGCTCCGCTGGTAATCCTGGGCCGCAATGCGATCGCGGTGTATATGGCCTCGGAGATTGTGGATATTGTCTTGAGCTCCATCCCGATGGCGGGCACAACCTTGCGGGTTTGGCTGTACGAAACTTTCTTCGCACCGCTGGCCTCGCCCATGAATGCGTCTTTGCTGTATGCGGTAAGTTACATGTTACTAATGCTGGGGATTGCGTATTTGCTGCATCGGCGGGAATGGTATTTGCGGGCTTAGCCCAGCGCAGCCAGCCTCGAACAGAGTGAGTTAAGCTGGCCCTGCGGGACACGGATCGTGATGAAGCCGTGTGGACAGACCTGGAGGTCTGTCCCACCCCATTGGCCATTCCGACTGGGGGGCGCAGGCAAAGCGAAGCGCCCGCATTTGGGGAACGCAGATTCCACTTACCTTTTCTCAGTGGAGTTAGGAGAGATGGGGGCAAGGAGGACAGGGGCACGGGGAAAGTCTGGTATCTTCGGGGTGGCCGGAGGACAATCATCGCCCGTAGTCAATAAGATTTGTGAACGCTTTGG
>JAYVUQ010000049.1:0-6447 GCA_043787785.1 Bryobacteraceae bacterium | reverse complement strand
CCCGGGAGCCAGAATTGTCCTCTTTGCCCAAACTTCCGATAAGGAACGAATCGAGTTGGCGGGAGCCGACATCTGTAGAGATGAACGAATGGTATGCGGATCCTACAGTGCGGACGTCGATTTGCAGAGTGAATCGGCAGAACTCATTTTCTCCGGACGTATGCCGGTGGAGCGATTGATCTCACACCGAGTACCGCTGTCCGGTTTCGCCGGGGGCATGCAGTTGGCGCTCCACCCGGACGATACTTCTCTCAAGATTCTTGTGGAGCCTCAGAAAGGCATGGCCTAGAGCAATGGTTGGCGGTGCAGGGAAACACAGCGGACGGGTAGAAGCCGGTGTGGGCGAGAAAACGGTTGAGAGGCCGCCATGGCCCGGCCGGAATGGGTATACTGGGATCTTGGTACTGGTGTTGTTGAAGGGTGGTTACGAGTGAGCGTACGAATGCTCGCGGCTGTGCTCTACGGTAAAGAACACGTGGAGATTGAGCCGGTTGAGGTTCCTGCAATAGGTCCAGGAGATGTCTTGGTCCGCGTCCGCGCGGCGCTGACGTGTGGCACCGACGTGAAGGTTTTTCGTCGGGGCTACCACGCTCGGATGATCGTGCCGCCGGCCCTATTTGGGCATGAGCTGTCTGGCGACATTGTCGCGGTTGGCGAAGGGGTGCAAAACTTTCATGTGGGGCAGCGCGTGGTGGCTGCGAATTCCGCCCCTTGCGGCGAGTGCCTCTATTGCCGGCGCCAATCCGAAAATCTTTGCGAGAATCTGCTGTTCAACAATGGCGCCTATGCGGAATACATCCGCATTCCCGCGCGGATTGTGGCCAAGAACATGTACGAGATTCCGCCGCATGTCACCTATCCCGACGCGGCATTGATTGAGCCTTTGGCTTGTGTGCTGAAGGGTGTTGAGGATTCGAACATACGCGCTGGAGACAGCGTGGCGGTGATTGGGCTGGGGCCGATCGGGCTGATGTTTGTCCGGATTGCCAGTTTACTGGGCGCGCGGGTGATTGCCGTGGGCCGTCGCAAGACCCAGTTAGACCGGGCTTTGCGGATGGGCGCGCAGGATGTGATTTCCACCGCCGACACGCAGGACGTGGTCGCGGCGGTGCGCGCGAATACCGGCGGGCACGGCGCAGATATTGTGATTGAAGCGGTGGGTAAGCCGCAGACTTGGCAAGAGGCCGTCGGTATGGTGCGGCGTGGCGGGACGGTGAATTTGTTCGGCGGTTGTCCGAATGATACTTCGATTTCGCTCGATACGAACCGGTTGCACTATTCCGAGATCACGCTGAAGGCGAGTTTTCACCATACGCCCAAGCTGATCCAACGAGCGTTGAAAGCAGTTTCGCTGGGCAATATTACGGCGCATGATTTTGTAAACCGGGAAGAGCCGCTCCAGAATTTGCTGGAAGTCTTTAAGCACCTGATGAGCCATAACGGGCATATGAAGACGGCGATTATCCCGTAAGACGGGGGAATAGAGAAATAAAAACGGGTCCGGCGGATACTATCCGCCGGGCCCGTTTTTTGTGGGTTTACCGGCTCTGGAGCAGCGAGAGAATCTGCTGGGGCGCGGAGTTGGCTTGGGCCAGGGCAGCAACGCCGGCCTGCAGCGTGATCTGGGCTTTGGTGAGGTTAGCCGCTTCGGTGGCAAGATCGGCGTCGCGGATGCGGCTTTCCGCGGCAGAGATGTTGGTGACTTGGGATTGGGCCAGATTCACGGCGAAGGTGAACTGGTTTTGGCCGCGGCCGACGACGGCCTGCGATTGACCTAGCTTTTGCACGGCTTCGGCGAGCGCGCTGACGGCGGCTTCGGCGTTTTTCTGGGTGGAGATGTCGGTTTGTGAGCCACCGGCGGATTGGGTGGCGGCGGTAAGCAAACCCTGGCCCAGCACGGCCGTGCCGGTGGTGGCATCGAAAATGCCGACTTCGGCGGCCGCGGTAGAGGTGGCCACGCTGCCCACACTGACGCGGAAATTGGAGAGGTTTGAAATGAAGCGAATGCCTTCCTTGCGATCATCGGTGGCGGACTCCTTAACGGCCACCAGCTGTTTGAGGGTGGGATCTCCGGAGCTTTGCAGCGTACCGTTAATGGTGCCGATCACTTCGTCGAGAGAGCGGGCGTTGCGGGCGATGGAGTCATTGCGCAGCGTGACGGCGACCGAGCGCTGGGCGCCCGACGGGTCGTTGGCGACGATGTTGATGGTTTGCGAGTCGATGCCGAAGCGGAACTGGCCGAACTGGTAAATATCTTTGTTGGTGCCGAGTTCGGTAGCGTAGGCACCGCCCGAGTTGAAGCTGGATTTGTCGGCGATGTTGGTGTCGCCCACCTTGAGGCCGAGCGTGGTGAGCACCGTGGCGGTGCCGCCGGTGACTTTTACTTTGTCGTCGGCCGCAGTGCTGAGGATGAGCCGGCCATCGACGGCCGAGGCGGTAACGAGCCCCGAAAGTCCGGCCGTGCCATTGATGGAAGTGACCACGTTGGCCAAGCTCGAATTGGTGTTGACGTCCACATCATAAGCCGTACCGTTGGCGGTGAGCTGGAGAGTTTGGCCGGCGCCAAAGCCAATAGACCCGACGGCGCCTGAACGCAAGACGGCGCTGGCATTGGTGGTGAGCGGGCCGGAGGCGAGGGTACCCAGACCTTGGGCGACGCCGGCGCGGTTGTTGAGCAGGAACGCCGTGCCGTTGGTGGAGGCGATGCGCAGTTCGCCCGTAGCGACGGAAGCCTGCAATCCGGCCTGCTGCGCCGTGGTGCTCGCGGAGAAGAAGGCGTTGAGGGAGTCGACGGTGTCCTGGACGGTAGCGCCGACGGGCGTGAGAGACCCGGTATCGACGGTGCCCAGCGTGCCGTTGACGACGAACTCGTAGCGAAAAGCAGTGGCGGGGAAAGTGCCGCCCGTGCCGGTGATGGACGAGTAATCGAGCGAGGTGGCCGTGGACTGGTTAGCCAGCGCTGCCGAGCCGAGCGCCAGGATGTTGGTGGTGTCGCCCGCCGCAATGACGCTGAAGCGCTCGCCTTGTTTGTTTTGGAGGACGATGCGTTCGCCGACGTTGGCGCTGACGACTTCGATACCCGCGGCCTGCAAGGCGCTGTTGGCCGTCACCTGGGCGTTGAAGTCGGCCAATACCTGAGTGACGGTGGTGGTGCCACCGGTGACCGGCAGTTTCAAATCGATGGGAGCTGCGAGACCGCCGCCTTGCACCCGCACAATGATATTGCCGGCTGTGGCACCGGAGGCACCGGCCGCTAAGGCCGCCGCACCGCCCAGCACCGTGCTGAGCTGCCGCTTGCCGGACGCGCCGCTCGAGAAATTGCCCAGCAAGCCGTTGGCGGCGCGGTCGCCGGCCTCCACCTGAAAGGCGGACGAGGAACTGGTGAAGCCGAGCCGCTCCTTGACGGTGCCATCGGCCTGATTATCCTGCACGACGATGGCGCGGACGCCGGCGTTTTTAAAGGCCGTGGCTTGTTGTGAACCGCTATTGCCGGCCGCGTCGATGGCCGTGTTGATGGCCGAGGCCAAGTTGCTGGTGTTGGTGACGCCGGACAAGGGGACGCTGATGCGAATGCGGTTGGCATCGGAGAAGCCCGCGCCGCGGAAGGTGAACCCGGTGGCGCCCGGTGTGGCGGCATCCCCATTATTGGAGGAGTCCGCCAGGATGTTGGCGACCGAAGTGGGCGAAGAAGTTGAGATGTCAGTGCCCTTGACGCCGGCGGCTTGAACGCCCGACAGACCGAGCGAACGGGTGTCGACGGTGGACTGGGACAAGTCCACCGCAATGCTGCCGTTGGTGATCTTGGCCGCGCTCGTCGCACCGGCGCCGCCACCGATAAAGACGCTCAAGTTCTTCGCCAAAGCCCCGCCAATGTCGAGACCGATGGTTTGCGCCTGACGGTCGATTTCGGTGAGCACCGAGCGGAACTCACTGTTGAGCACGGCGCGCGAGCCGCTAAACGTGCCGGTGGCGGATTGGGTGGCCAGGGTCCGGGCGCGGTCAATCAGTTTGGAGATGTTATTCAAACCGCCATCGACGATTTGCAATTGGCTCAAGCCATCATTGGCATTGCGGATGCCCTGCGTGATCACGCTGATGTCGGAGCGAAAGCCGTTCGCAATGGCCAGACCGGCGGCATCGTCACCGCTGGAGGTGATGCGAAGACCGGAGGTGACCCGGGAGATCGTCTTCGATTGAAAGTCTGAATTGGCGCGAAGATACTCGCGGGCTTGCAACGAAGTGATGTTGCTATTGATGGAAAAACCACCCATAGGGTTGACTCCTTCCTAGAGTTCGCGGACGGTTGCCGTGAGCAGAATCATTCTGTCTCACAAGAGGCGGGGGACGGGGTGCGTCACGCCAGGCAGTTGTTGCCTCTCACGGATGCATATCGGGCGAGGAGGAAAGAGTATGAGGGAAAAAATAATGTTGGGGCCAGTGGGACAACGAAGGTACGCACGTAATGGGACCCTGCGGTGACGTTCGCCTATTGGCCGAGGACGCGGCGGCGGATGCGGCCCCAAAGGGAGAGCTCTTCGGGTTCGAGGGTGTCCGGCATCTCGAGCGGCGGGAGGTCTTCGGGCGCGGTGGGGAGGCGGGGCCGCTCGACGCGGGCTTGATCGAGGAATTTTACCTTGTTGTTCTGAAAGACGTAGCGGCGACGCCAGAAGGCTCCGTCGTGGTCTTCGAGTACGAGGTTGAAGATGGGTGCGCCTTCGGCGGGGTCCATGACGCGGATGGGTAAATAGCCGGTGAGCTCTTTTTCCCAGTGGGCTGTTTCGTAGCGATGACGCCGGGTGTTAAAGACCAGGACGCGGAAGCTATCGAACTGGAAGGGTTTGGCGTGTTGGCTCATGGTGGTCCAAAGGAAATTCTGTTTGCGGCCTTTTTCGCTATCGATCACTTCGCCGACGGGAAAATAGGACGTGATGCGATTGCGGTTGGCGTACTGGGCGACGTCGTCGGGCAAGGCCATGGTGAGGGCGCTGGAGAGCACCCAGCCAATGCCGCCGGCCTTGGTGCGGACGAGAGTCCAATCGTCATAGCGCGGGCCGACTTCTAGACGCGCTATCTTATTGAGTAAAATGGCATTCTTCACGCGGGCCGGGCTGGGCGCCTTGGCTACCACCGCTTCCTTCGCTTGGCGGGAAAGGTCCTGCCAATCGGCAGGCAAGGCCGGAGATCCCGGCGGCGGCGGCGGGGCGACCTTGGGCTCGTCGTCGTCGGTCTTCTTCTTTTTCTTCCTTGCGGATTTGACCGGTTGCACGGGGCCTTGGTAGGCGGCGCGCAATGCCACGCGATGGCCCAGCACATCCACCAATTCCTCGGCCGGCAGCTTTTCAAAGCTGGGCGAATTGCGGTTGGGGCTGGTGTGGATATTCATCACTTCGTACACTTTGCCCTGGCCCATGGGCGCGGTGTCTTTGAAGTCCTTGACGATTTGCCGCAGCGCTTCCATCTCCTGAGCACGAACGAGAACGCGGCCGTCGAGCCAGCCTTCCTTGCCGCTGACGGTGCGGACGAGGGCATAGCGGCGTTTCCATTGGAGAATATCGAGGGGCTCGCCAAAGACGGCCGTCTGGACGACTTCGGCGCGGACGGAGAGGTCTTTGCGAAGGTCGACGCGCTTTTCACCGGCGAAGGCGTGTGATAGGACGCGTTTTGGGGGCGGACCGTCGGGTCCGCAGGCGGTGAACAGGCTACAAGCCAGTACGAGGATCAGGGATAGGAATGCTCGCCAAACGGACATCGCTTCTACTCGGGGGGTAATCTTTCCAATGTATCAGGCGCGGGTGCCGATTGGGGGTGAAGCGATGGTTAACTTCGCGCGGGCGTAACGAGCTGAACGAATTTATTGCGGCTGCGAGGCTTTACCAAGTCGGCGAGCGTGTGCTGGTCGAGTTCGGCCAGGAAGGCGCCTAAGGCATCGTCCAGCAGAGATTTGAGTCCGCAGACGGAGACGATGGGGCAGGTGTTGTTTTGGGGGTCATGGCATTCGACGAGACGGAATGAGGCTTCCGCAGTGCGGATGACCTCGCCGATGCGAATCTGGTGGGGCAGCCGGGCTAACTGGAGGCCGCCGGAACGCCCCACTTTGGCTTGCAGATAGCCGGCATCGGCGAGCGTCTGTACGACGCGCACCAAGTGGTTTTTCGAAATGCCGTAGGCGGCACTAATCTCTTCGGTGCCGACCCGCCGATCGGGAAAATGGGACAGATAGAGCAGCACGCGCAACGCATAGTCGGTGTGCATGGTCAGTTGCATACGTACCTATTATGGGGTGCGTCACGGGTGGCGTCCGGCGCGGTGTGGCCGATGGTGTGGCCCGATGGTGTCGGACACTCTTTGCGCTCTTTACGTCACCTAGACGGACTGGCCGAGGACGGCGGGCCGATTCCCAAGAGCTGCAGGTGGCGTAGGTGGCGCTTCCGCTCCGCTCTACGAAAC
>JAYVUQ010000048.1:0-2300 GCA_043787785.1 Bryobacteraceae bacterium | reverse complement strand
GTCGAGCTTTTTGCCGTGCAACGCAAACTGCTCCTTCAGCCAATGCGCCACTGCGGGCGATCACTGCGGGCGATTGGTACACCGTCTGCAGGTAGAGCGCCATGTGGTTCTTCTGCGAAGCTAGGCCGGCAAAGGGCAACGGATCTTTGGGATTGCAGTGGTAACCCGCCGGGTAGAGTTTGTGCGGTACCACGTAGGTGATCATGCCGTACTGCATTTGCTCGGCAAAGCCTTTGGGCAGATTCTTGCGAATGACGGCACGAACGGCCTTGATGGCGGCCTGGCGGTCCGGCGGAAGCTGGTCGAGGTAATCGGTGACAGAAGTGGCGGCGCTGGTCATGGCTGTGAATTTTAGCACTTCGATATAATGAAATCTATGCCCACCGATGCTCCGCTTGAGAGCGCTGAACCTAGCAAGCCATCCAACTTTATTCGCGACCTCATCATTCAGGATTTGAAGGACGGTAAGCACGGCGGCCGGGTGCATACCCGCTTTCCCCCGGAGCCCAATGGTTATCTCCACATTGGCCACGCCAAGAGCATTTGCCTCAACTTTGGCCTCGCGCAAGAGTTCGGCGGCCAATGCAACTTGCGTTTCGACGACACCAATCCTTCGAAGGAGGAGACCGAATACGTCGATTCCATCATTGAGGACGTCCGCTGGCTGGGCTTCGATTGGGAGGACCGTCTCTTCTACGCTTCAGACTACTTCGGTCAGCTGCACGACTGGGCCGTGCAACTGATCAAAGCCGGTAAAGCTTTCGTTTGCGACCTCACCGCCGACCAGATTCGCGAGTATCGCGGCACCCCCAGCGAACCAGGCAAAGAGAGCCCCTATCGCCACCGGAGTGTGGAGGAGAACCTCGACCTGTTTGCCCGCATGCGCGCCGGTGAGTTCCCCGATGGCTCGCGTACCTTGCGCACCAAGATCGACATGGCCTCGCCCAATTTCAATCTGCGCGACCCGGTGATGTACCGCATTCTGCACGCCGAACATCACCGCACCGGCAACCAATGGTGCATCTATCCGATGTACGATTACACCCACGGTGAGAGCGATTCAATTGAGGGCATCACGCACTCCATTTGCACGCTGGAGTTCGAGGATCACCGGCCGCTCTATGACTGGTACGTCGAGAATTTGGGCATCCACCATCCGCAGCAAATCGAGTTCGACCGCCTGAACCTTACCAACACCATGTTGAGTAAGCGCAAGTTACTTACTTTAGTGCAAAAAGGTTTGGTTTCTGGCTGGAACGATCCGCGCATGCCTACTTTATCCGGCATGCGGCGCCGGGGTTATAGCCCGGAGGCGATTCGCGAGTTCTGTGCCAATATCGGCGTTTCAAAAACCAACGGCATTAATGAGTTTTCGCTCCTGGAGCATTATCTGCGCGAAGACCTGAACCGGCGCGCGGCGCGCGTGATGGCGGTGCTGGATCCGGTAAAAGTGATTATTGACAATTACCCAGAGGGCCAAACGGAGGAATTGGAAGCGGTAAATCATCCCGATGATGCGTCGCTGGGCAATCGGATGGTGCCGTTCTCGAAGGTGCTCTACATTGAGCGCGATGATTTCCGTGAAGATCCGCCCAAGCAGTACTACCGGCTTTCACCGGGCAGGGAAGTGCGTTTACGATACGCCTACTTTGTTACCTGTACCAGCGTGCTGAAAGACCCGTCGACCGGCGAGGTGCTCGAGATTCACTGCACTTACGACCCGGCTACGCGCGGCGGCAACACGCCTCCCGATGGACGCAAGGTGAAATCCACGATTCATTGGATTTCTGCGCCGCATGCGCTGGATATGGAAGCGAGGTTATACGAAAATCTGTTTCTCGCCGAAGCAGGCGACGCCCAGGACTTTTTGGATTCGCTCAATCCGAAGTCTTTGGTGCCGATGGCTGGCAAAATAGAGCCGAGCGTGAAGTCCGCCGCGGCGGGCACGCGCTATCAATTCGAAAGGGTCGGTTACTTTTGTGTCGACCCGGACTCGACGCCCGAAAGGCCGGTCTTCAACCGGACGGTCGCGTTGCGGGACACCTGGGCGAAGATCGACAAGGCCCAAAAGCCAAAGCTCTGAAGCTTCGGCTCTGGCCGCTTGCTTTCGAAGTCCCCTAGCTGAGGATGGGTTTGATGACGTGGCCGTGGACGTCCGTGAGGCGGCGCGCCAAGCCATTGTGATACCAGCTGAGACTCTGGTGGTCGAGCCCGAGTAAGTGCAAAATCGTGGCATGCTGATCGTAAATGGTTACCGGATTTTCTACCGCTTTGTAACCCAACTCATCCGTCGCTCCGTG
>JAYVUQ010000047.1:0-5206 GCA_043787785.1 Bryobacteraceae bacterium | reverse complement strand
CGGCAACCACTTCTTCAGCAACCTGACCCACTACGTCCGCGGCGGCGATTTCATCGAGAATTTGTTATTGGAAGCTAGAGACCTGAATGAACTGGCGTTCGCCATCGGCTCCATCGCCCACTATGCGGGTGACCACGCCGCGCATTCGATCGCCGTGAATCGCAGCGTGGGCCTCTTGTATCCCAAACTGCGGCGGAAATTTGGTGAGCTGGTGTCTTACGAAAACTCACCGTCCGCGCATCTGAAAGTGGAATTCGGCTTTGACGTAGTGCAGGTGGCACTGGGACACTACGCGCCGGAAGCCTACCATGACTTCATCGGTTTTCAGGTGGCCAAGCCGCTGCTGGAGCGGGCCTTCCGGCGAACCTATGGCTTGGAGTTGGGCGATGCCTTCGCTAATGTGGACTTGGCTCTGGGCTCATTCCGTTTCTCCGTCGCCCAGGTGGTGCCCGAGATGACCAAAGCCGCCTGGTCGGCACGCAAAACCGAAATAGCCAAGGCGTTTCCGGGTGCCAGCCGCAAAACCTTCGTCTACCGCCAATCGCGCGCGAGCTACGAAAAGGAATGGGGCAACCAACATGAGCAACCCGGGTTCTTTGCGCGGGCTTTCGGATGTATCTTTCGCGCCATACCGAGAGTGGGGCCCTTCCGCGCCTTCGCCTTCGATTTACCAACGCCACGCACCGAGGCGCTCTTTGTGGAAAGCTTTCGACAAACGCAGGAACGCTATCGCGGCTTGCTGAACACGGTGCGAGCCGGTTTGAGTCCGCAGATTCCCAATGAGAATTTCGATACCGGCAAACCCTTGCACTGGGGTGATTACGGCTTGGCGGATGCGGCTTACGCGAAGTTACTCCACCGACTGGCCGGCAAAACGTTTCACGACGTCGACCCGCCCCTACGCTCCGCCCTGCTCGAGTTTTCTGCCCGCTCACGCGCCTTACCCGAGGCCCTGGCCGCGGACTTAGCCCACCTGAAAGCCTGGGCGCCCACCCCTTAGTGGAGGAGGCTTAGACGCTCATCCCCGGGGTGTCTTGCCTGTCGGCCCTGGTTGGCAAGGGCCCCCGCATTGATGGGGCATAGTTGTGTCCTTTGCCTATCTGAATCGGCCCGCTGAAAGCTGGAAAATTATAGGGTGCGCGTATCCCCCGAACACCCATCGCCGCATTCCTTGGAGTAAATTATCTCGAATCAAGAATTTGTAGGGCGTTGAGATAAGTGAGGCAGCGAGTCTGACCGCGAACCCTCCCTTGCCGCCCACTTGCTCCCACGGGCGAATCGTGGTAACCAAGCATATAAGCATGACTTCACGACGCAACTTTATCCACCTGCTGGGGGCGGGATCTCTGAGGGGCCAATTTGGCCCTGCGGGTCCGCCGGCCAAGTATGACCCGGCTTGGGAATCGCTTCGACGTCACCCTCTCCCCGCCTGGTTCAACAATGCCAAGCTAGGCATTTTCGTTCACTGGGGACTTTACTCGGTACCTGCTTGGGCGCAACCTTCCGGTGAGTTAGGCAAGGTGGATTGGAATAAGTGGTTCTACCAGAATCCTTACGCCGAGTGGTACCTGAATTCGATTCGTTTGAAAGAGAGTTCAGCTTACAAGCATCACGCGGCCACGTACGGCGCCGATTACGACTATTACGGTTTCGCCGATACCTTCACCCGTGACAGCCAGAAATGGCAACCTGAGGCGTGGGCTTCGTTGTTCAAGTCGGTGGGGGCGCGCTATGTGGTGCTTACTACCAAGCACCATGATGGCTTTACCTTGTGGCCATCCCAGGTGAAGAACCCAGTGAAACCAGACCTGCCAACGATTGGGCGGGATCTGGTGGGCGACCTCTCGCAAGCGGTCCGCGCGGCCGGCATGAAGATGGGCCTGTACTACTCGGGCGGTCTTGATTGGACTTTCGAGAAGCGTCCGGTCGCCACCATGGCCGACGTCGGCAACACCGTCGTGCAAAGCCAGCAGTACGCCGACTACGCCGATGCTCATTGGAACGAATTGATGGATCGTTACCAACCGGCCATTCTCTGGAATGACATTGGCTATCCCAAGGTGGGCAAACTCGAAAAGATTTTTAGCGACTTCTACAACCGCGACAAAGAGGGTTTGGTGAATAATCGCTTTGGCCGCGACCATTTTGACTTCACGACGCCTGAATACACGCGCTATGACTCGATTGTCGAAAAGAAATGGGAAAGCTGTCGCGGCCTGGGCTTTAGCTTTGGCTACAACCAGATTGAGGGCCCGGAGCATGTCATCGCTGGGGACAAGTTAATTGAGTTACTGGTCGAAATTGTGAGTAAGAACGGCAACCTTTTACTCAACGTCGGCCCGAAGCCCGATGGCACGATCAGCGAGATCCAGAAGGACCGCTTAGAGACGCTGGGTAAATGGCTAAAGGTGCACGGCGAGGGTATCTTCGATACCAAGCCTTGGATACGGGCGACCGCGAAAACGGCAGACACCGATGTCCGGTTTACGCGGAAGGGTGATTCGGTTTACGCATTTCTTTTGAAACCCTCAACCGGCGAATCGATTCGGGTGCCGAACGTCTATGCCGCAGACGATACGAAAATCGAAATGCTGGGCAGCTCCGGCCCGCTCGAATGGCAGCAAAGGGGCCGCGACCTGATGGTGAAGGCGAAGCACCCTGGCCCGTACGCCGCGGCGCTCAAGCTAACACCGATGCCTCAGCAGCTAGTGCGCGACTAGGAGACTGCGGATATTACTCTTGCCTCTTTGGGTGGTTTAGACGCTCAATCAGCGAGGTCGACGCCTATGGGGAGCAAAAAACAGAATGCCAAAAACGTTTCGCGGGGCGTCCCAATACTTCGAGTCGCATCGATCTGCAGTGCCGCGCCTCCGGCACCCGCAGCGAATGACACGACGCCGGAGAAGCCGTAACTCCACTCAGCTTTTGTAGTGGGGTGGGCCTCTGCCCGTCAGTGCGTTGGCTGGAGAGGGCGCCGTCGGGGTTGTAGGATATTGACTTGGGAGAGATACTTGCGGACGGCGACCTCTGGGATTTCCTGAGATCAGTGTAGGAGGTCGATGACGCCGATCCCACGAGGAATTCGGACCACCCACGAGGTGGTACGGGTTTTCTGTAACCGTCTGCGAATCAGCCACTTGCCGACACTCTCCTGCGGAAATCGCCACTGCTTCGCGCATTTTGATCAGAAGTCGTGCGAGACTACCGGATCGCCCTCGTGGGTGGTGCGGTGGGCGCGCTGGCCCTCGACAACCTCAACGTCAGCTATGCCGGCATGTGCCAGCGCGTCAACCTCTGGCGCCGCCCTTCGGACAAGCGTTGCAAACCTCGGCGCGGGGACCTGGCATCGCCTAAAGTACTGCCGCGCACCGGCCGATACTTCCTCTGAGAGGGAGTCTTGCGGCGAGGCGTCCAGATAGGTAGATGATGAAACTCGTCAGTGTCGTTACGCCCTGCTACAACGAGGAGGCGAACGTCGAAGAACTCTACTCTCGCGTGCGCGGCGTGCTGGAAGGGTTTCCGCAGTTCCGCTACGAGCATGTCTTCATTGACAACGCGTCGAAGGATGCGACGGTGGCCAAGCTTAAGCAAATCGCTAGCCAGGACCGCAACGTCAAAATCATCGTCAATTGCCGCAATTTCGGCCACTTGCGCTCTCCGATGCATGGCATGTACCAAGCCGCCGGCGACGCCATCATTATGCTCTTTGCTGACCTGCAGGACCCGCCGGAACTTTTGAAGGATCTGCTGACGGAATGGGAGAACGGCACGCCCGTGGTGCTGGCCATCAAGAACGCGAGCGAAGAGAGTGGCCTCATGTTCGGCATCCGCACCGCTTATTACCGCGCGGTGGAGAAGCTTACCGACCTGGAGGTTTACGAACATTTCACGGGATTCGGGCTCTATGACCGCCGCCTGCTGGACATCTTGCGGGAGAAATACCCGGATCCCTACCCTTATTTCCGCGGCATGATCGCGGAGGTTGGCTTCCCGTATAAGTCGGTGTTCTACGACCAGAAGCGCCGTTCGCGGGGGATTACGAAGAATAACTTCTACACCCTTTACGACCTGGCCATGCTCGGCATCACCAACCTTTCCAAAGTGCCGCTTCGGCTGGTGACTTTCTTTGGTTTTGGTTCGGCCTTGGTGAGCGTGATGGTGGGCGGGTTTTACCTGCTCTACAAACTCGCATTCTGGAACAGCTTTTCAGTCGGCATGGCACCGCTGGTGATCGGAATCTTCTTCTTCATTTCTGTCCAACTGGTGAGCTTGGGGATTATTGGCGAGTATGTCGGGTCAATTCAAACGATGGTGCAAAACCGGCCGTTGGTGATTGAACGCGAACGGATCAATTTTGAGATGTCCAGTACACCAGCCGGGTCGAGCGCGCTGGCGGGATTGGTGAACTTGCAGGAGGCCGTGAGGCAGCCGCAAGCGGAGCACGTCCGATGAAGACGGTTATCCTTTGCGGCGGACAAGGTACCCGGCTGCGGGAAGAAACCGAGTTTCGGCCGAAGCCGCTGGTGGAAATCGGCGGCAAGCCGATCTTGTGGCACATCATGAAAACGTACGCGCACTATGGCTTCGACGACTTCGTCCTGTGCCTGGGCTATCGCGGCAACATGATCAAGGAATACTTCCTGAACTACGCCGCGATGAACAACGATTTCACCATCGCACTGGGCAACAAGGCCTCGATTCGATTCGAAGGCGAACACCTCGAACAGGGCTTCAACGTGACCCTTGCCGACACGGGCCAGGAGACGATGACTGGCGGCCGAATCAAGAGGGTTCAGAAGTACGTCGATGGCGACCTGTTTATGGTGACTTACGGCGATGGCGTCGCCGATATCGACATCAACCGGCTGCTGGACTTCCATCGCCGGCACGGCAAAGCCGCGACGATCACCACGGTGCGGCCGCATTCGCGCTTTGGCATCCTCGACACGACAGCCGATGGACAGGTGCAAGCGTTCGCTGAAAAGCCGCAGCTCGACGGCTGGGCCAGTGCCGGGTACCTGGTGTTTGACCACCGACTGTTCGGCTATCTCGACGACGATGCCACGGTGCTCGAGCGCGAGCCTTTGGAACGGCTAGCGCAGGAGGGCCAACTGATGTCCTATCGCCATGAGGGCTCGTTTTACACGATGGACACGTATCGCGAATACCTCTTGCTGAACGAAATGTGGTCTTCAGGGAAAGCACC
>JAYVUQ010000046.1:0-3999 GCA_043787785.1 Bryobacteraceae bacterium | reverse complement strand
GCTTAGGCCATCCTTTCCATGCGATTGCCGTACAGGGCGTTCAGCACCCGGTCCGGGGTGACGGGCACGGAGGGCACGCGCACGCCGATGGCATTGGCCACCGCGTTCGCGATCGCCGCGACACCGCCCACGGCGCAAGGCTCACCGAGCCCGATCACGCCGCGCTTGTCATTCACTTCGTCGATTTCCATTTCTACCTGGATCTCGCCGATATCCTTGACGCCGGCCAGCTTGTAGAACTCCATGTCGGCGTTCAACACGCGGCCGGTCATGCTGTCCATGATCCGCTCTTCCATGAGGGCGGCGCAGATGCTCATGATGCAAGCGCCGTTCACCTGGCTTTCGGCCAGCTTAGGATTCACAATCATGCCGCAATCCTGCACGGCGACCATTTTGTTCATCCGTACGACGCCGGTTTCGATGTCGACGGTGACGTCGGCCATTTGAATGCCGCCCACGCCCTGATTGATCAGGCCGCCGGGCTGCTTGGGATTATTTTCGCCGGTGGCTTCAATCGTCTTGGGGCCCAGCTTTTGGCAAGCGGCCTTCCAGCTAATGGCCTTGTCCGGATTGCCCTTCACCGAGATGCGGCTATCGATGGCTTGTAACTGATCCTTGGGCACGCCCAGTTGCGGCGCGACTAAGTCGAGTAACTGGTCTAGTGCTTCGGCGGCGGCTTTGCGCGACGACGAACTGACTCCTCCGATCGTAGTGGAGCCGCCGGAGGCACCGGAGGCCGGATAGGAGTTATCGCCGATGCGGACGACCACCATATTCATCGGTACGCCCAGGGTTTCGGAAACCACCTGGGCGATACAGGTGCGCGTGCCGGTGCCCAGGTCCTGCGTGCCCATCATGATTTCGACGGTGCCGTCGGCATTGATCTTGGCGAGGCAACGCGAGGCGTGGCCTAGGCCACCCCAGGTGGCAATGCCGATGCCGAGTCCGCGCTTCAGATGGCCACTCGCGCCTTTGCCTCGCGGGTGCCAATTCTTTTGCCAATCGATCATCACCGCCGCGCGCTTCAGTTGCCGGATGTAGGTTTCGGCCCGCGGGGTGAACTGCACGTTTTTGGAAAAGACGTCAATCGGATCCAGGTTCAGCTTGGCGGCCAGATCTTCGAGCGCCGCGCAGGTGAGGAAACTGGCTTGCGGATGGTTGGGCGCGCGCCAGGCGCGAGCACCGCCACCGTTGATGGAAACGGCGGTGTGATTCATCCGCTTGTTCGGCATGTTCGTAAACACATACGGCAACGGGGCCATGCCGCCACCGGTGAAGCCGCCGGTAGACCAGGAGCTCGACTCCCAGGCCGTTAGCGTGCCATCGGCCTTGGCGCCCACCTTGATCTTGGCGAAATGCGAAGGCCGCACGCCGGCGATGACCAACTCCTGTGCCCGGTCCAGATACATGCGGACGGGTGCGCCGCCTGCGTCCTTCGACATGTTGGCGCATTCCTTGCCCCAGTTATCCGAGGGAAACTTACCGCCAAAGCCGCCGCCGATATGATCCATGTGGACTTTGATCTGCGAGGCGGGGATGTTCAAGTTGCGGGCCAGGTCGCCGCCGATGCCGGAGACGTTTTGGGTGGAGGGGTAATAGTTGAGCTGCTCGCCCTTCCACTCGATCATCTGGCCATGCGGCTCCAGGCAGCAGTGGGTGATGACGGGGATGGCATATTCGCCTTCGGTGATGGCGGCGGCGTCTTTGAAGCCTTGGTCCACGTCGCCGGTCACCACTTCGCCGGCGGCCTTGGCCCGATTGCCGGCGCGGGCGATCTGGTCTTCCCGAACGAAGTGCGGCATCACCTCATAGTTCACTTTGATCGCGCGGGCGGCGTCGCGGGCGGCGGGCTCACTGGTGGCGGCCACGTAAGCGATTTCGGCGCCCGCCCACTGAATTTCCGTGCCGGCTTTGGCGACGATGCGGACGCTTTTCACGCCGGCCATCTTCTCCGCGACGCTAGTATCGATGCTACGCACCACGGCGTGGGCGTGGGGGGAACTCAGTAGTACGGCGTGCAGTAAGCCTTCGGGCATCAAGTCCGAGGAGTACTTCGCTTTGCCGCTGGATTTTTCAATGCCGTCCAAGCGTGATAGCCGTTGGCCAATCACCTTGCGGTTTTTCATGTCGGGCCAAGTATAAGTAGCCATGGTTTCCTCCTTATGCCTTCAACTTCTTCGCGGCTTCAAGCACCGCTTGGCGAATACCGACATACGTGCCGCAACGGCAAAGGTTGCCACCCAGGCCGTCTTTTACTTGTTCGTAGGTCGGGTTCGGATTGCGGTCGAGGAAGCCCTTCGATGCCATCACGAAGCCCGGCGTGCAGTAACCGCATTGTTGGGCGTCGTTGTTGACGAAGGCCGGTACGATGGGGTGCGTTTTGCCGTTGGCGGTCAGGCTTTCGATGGTCTGAATCTTTTTGCCGACCGCGTCAGCGGCGAGCATGGTGCACGAATAAATCACCTTGTTGTTGACGATCATCGTGCAAGCCCCGCACGTGCCGCGATCGCAAACGCGTTTGGCTCCGGTGTGGTCCAGCTTGTGGCGCAAAGTGTCCAGCAAGGTTTCGCGCGGTTCCACGCTGACCTTCAACGGCTTGCCATTAACGTTCAGCGTAATCGCCATGGCCGCGGGGCCCATCACTTTGCCGGCGGCTTGCGCTTGGGCTTCTTGTTCCAGCAACGCAACGGCACCGGTGACGGTACCCGCGCCTTGCACAAAGCCACGGCGCGATACAGACTGCTTCGGGCCGGGTGCGTTCTTCAGATCTTGGTGATCGCTCACGTGGACCTTCCTTTCACTCTTAACGGGAGACTCTTGGATTTTATAACGAACCGGCAGGGGTCCGGGGAGCTGGTTCCTAATAGTGACTGCCGTGATGCGGGAAACGTTACCCGTTCCGCCGCATGGCGAGCAGTTCCGGGGACGGGATCGTGAGCCGGGTGCCGGAGTGCTCAGCCTCGTTGGGGTCCATAAAGGCGTAAGTGTCTTCGAGCGTGCGGCGAGCGTCCTCACGGTCAGAAAAATTTACCGCGGCCGTGTAGCGCTGCGCAAAGTCCATCGTGCGCAGCAAGGGGCCCGCGATGCCGTTTTGTGACAAGGCCTTTAACGCGATCAGGTAGTTGTTGCGATAGATGGTGGGGACGATGATGCGGCATTCGCCGGCTGCCACCAATTCGGCATTCATCATGATGCGCGCCACCCGGCCGTTGCCATCGGCGAAGGGGTGTACTTCGGCGATCAGAAACATCATAAAAATGGCGCGGTGCAGCGGGCTGGCGAGGCCCCGGTACATTTCAAAGCCTTTGGCGAGCGTGCCCGCCACCAGTTCGGGCGACACAAACAGTGTCGATCCGGCGCGGTTGGGCTCGGTCTTAAATTGGCCCGGCCCTTGCTCCGGACGCCCTTCCATAATCCGCGCGTGGCGGCTCTTGAGCAGTTTGGCGAGTTGGGCGAAATCCCGGGGCAGGCGCGACATCTCCGTCGGATCGGAAACCACCTGCCAGGTTCCCAACACGTCGTGGGCATCGGCGGGCCGGGCCTTCGGGATGTGGCCGTGGAAGACGATGTCTACTGCTTCGTTCACTGCGAACTTAGTGCCTTCGATGAAGTTCGAGAAATACGCTTCAAAAAACGGGAGCGCCTGGCTTTCGTGGCCCGGCGCCTTACCCGGTGCCAGGCGCGTCACCGGCGCGGTGCTGGCCAATTCGGCGAAGAGTTTTTGGAAGAGATCCAGCCGATGCGGATCGTAGGGCCAACCAGCGGCCCGCGCCATGGCGACGGGCGACTGCAGCGTGGCTTTGCGGGTTCCCAACAGGGTGCCGACCAGCAAATCGAGTTTCGTAAACTCGTCCTTCAATCCCAGCGGGCCGGCGATTTTGCGGGCCTCGTCGCGCAGACGTTTGATAGCGGGCTCGCCGCTTTGGCGCAGCAACTCATCAAGCTTTTCTTCGATCTCGCGTTTGGAGAGCGTGCGGGCGATTCCGGAGCGAGCCCGGG
>JAYVUQ010000045.1:0-5059 GCA_043787785.1 Bryobacteraceae bacterium | reverse complement strand
GCTCAACCTGACTGACCTGTCCGCCATCGGCTTCACCGCGCTCGCGATTACCATAGTCTGCATCGCCGTGGCCACCGCCGCGGCGTTCTATCTCGGACGCGCCATGGGGCTCGCCAGCAAGACGTCGTTGTTGATTGGCGCGGGCACCGCCATTTGCGGCACCAGCGCCATCGTCGCGGTGGCGCCGTTGATTGCGGCGGACGACGAAGACGTCACGCTCTCCGTAGGCACGGTGAATCTGCTGGGGATCCTGCTGATGTTCCTGCTGCCGTTCCTCGGCGGCGCCCTCCAATTAGGAGACACGGCCTTTGGCATTTGGGCCGGCACCTCGATTCACGCGGTGCCGCAAGCGGTGGCCGCCGGCTTTGCCTTTAGCGAACCAGCGGGGACGCTGGCCACGCTGGTAAAGCTGGTTCGCGTAACGCTGCTGGCGCCCTTCATTGTCGCGCTGATCTTCCTCTACGTGCGCCGTTCGCAGCGGCAACAGGTAACGGTGCATTTTTCGCGGCTGATCCCCGTCTTTGTTTGGGGTTTCACGGCCATGGCGGTCCTCAACACGGCGCAGTTCTTTCCCGCGCTGGTGTTCCGCTTGGCGCCGTGGCTGCCCGTACAGTCCTTCACCATGCCGCTGTCGACCACTTTGGTGGATATCGGAAATTACATTCTCACGTTCGTGATGGCCGCGATGGGGCTTGAAGTACGGCTGCGTCAACTCACCGCGGTGGGCGGCAAAGCGCTTCTGGTGGGGTCAATCGCGGCTGCGGTATTGTGCGTCACGAGTCTCGCGCTGATTCAACTCTTACTGCGCTAAGACCTGGGGCAAACCGTTACTCTTCGAGGGCACATGATCCCCCTGCAGTTCATCTGCCTGATGAGCATCTCGTGCAACGAGTGCCGCGGGGACTTTCAGCCCGTGCCCGAAAAGATTGGCGTGGCCAACCACCCCGGCATGGCTTACCTCTTTGACAAGATCGGCGGCTTGAAGCGATCCTTACAACACGCTCGCCGGCCACATGAACGCCCCGGTTTGTTTTAATGACCCCACCTACCTCGCCGCCCACGGCAACTTGCCCTTCAACCAACTGAAGCGCACGAGCGATGCCCGTTGGACCGGCGAAGCGTGGCCCGCGGGCACGCCCACCGATCCCCACCCCGCCCTCACCGGTTTCATCCAGCAAGCCGATTTCATGAAGTTTCGCGGCCGCGGCTTCATCCAGACGACGGGCCGCGAGAATTATTTCGCGCTGATTCAGTTCGTGCAGAAGTACTGCGGTACCAACTCCACCATCGACTTCTTCCAGCACTCCTGGAGCGGCAAAACCCCTGCCCAGATTGCCTTTGCGAGCTCCAACCAGGATTGGGACCGGTTGTTTCAGGAAACCGATCTGATTATCGCGCGGAGGCGATCCGGGTGCACCATGCCAAGTCCGGCAACTACCTGAAGATGGCTGCGGACGCGGCCACCTTGAATGGCTCCGGGCCCGGCTCCGTGTTCTTCATCGGCCTTCGGATCAGTGGCGGTCCGTAGCACGGTTAGGCCAAGGATTGACACCAAGCGATCATCGTAATAGCATCTCTGCACGATCCGTGAGGAGCGGCCAACGCGTCCTCAACTCAAGAGAGGCTAACCCGATGTTCCGTATACTTCTTGCGACTTCCATCTTCGCCGGTTGCCTTGCGGCCCAGTATGGCCGGGGCACAATCCTCGGCACCGTTACCGATACCTCGGGCGCCGTGGTTCCCGGCGTGAAGATAACCGCTCGCAACCTCGACACCAACGAAGAGCGTGAGTTGGTTACGGGCAGCGAGGGCGGTTACCAGTTCAACGCCTTGCTGAGCGGCAAATACACCATTCGTTCCTCGGGTGCCCGATTCAAGACGGCCACGGTTGACTCCGTAGAGCTGCGAGTCAACTCGCAAACCCGAGTGGATGTGGTGATGCAGTTGGGCGTGGTCTCGGAGACAGTGTCCGTGCAGTCGACGGTGCCGCAGCTCCAAACCAACACCGCGGCGATGGGCACCGTGGTGGACAACCGGACGATGATTCAGTTGCCGCTGAATGCCCGTAATTTCTACGATCTGGTCGCGCTAACCCCGGGGGCGGTGAAGGTCAGGGGCACTTCTTCGGTAATGGACGAACGGTCCATCGAAATTGGCGGCGTGCGCAATACGTCCACCAATGCCATGGTGGATGGCGTCGACTTCTCCATCGGCAACATCAATAACCCGGCCATTGCGCTCTCGCTCGATGCCCTCGACGAGTTCAAGGTGCAAACCAACTTTATGGATGCAAGCTATGGCTACGGTGCGGCGGGCATTGACATGGTAACCAAGCGGGGCACTAACCGGTACCACGGGGTGCTGTATGACTATGTGCGCAACCGCGCATTCCAGGCGGGCCCGTTCTTTCGCCCCGCGCGCGGCACGCCCCGCTTCACTTACAACCAGTTTGGTGGGAACTTTGGCGGGAAAATCATCAAGGACCGTACCTTTTTCTTCGGTAACTACGAAGCGCGCCGGCGGCGAACCGGCAACATCCTGCTGGGCTTAGTACCCACTGCGGCGATGAAGCAGGGCGACTTCTCCGCGGTTCCCAACAAGGCCACGGTGATGGTGCGCGATCCAAACAACAATCGGACGCCGTTCCCCGGAAACATTATTCCGCGTTCCCGTTTTAATCGGATTTCCAATGATCTGTTGCCGTTCTTCCCAGACCCCAACGTGCCGTTGGCCAACAACTTGAACTACATCACCACGCCGCCTGACCAGGAACGGCGCGACCAGTTTACGGTGCGGGTGGATCATCGCCTCTCCGACCGGGGCCATCTCTTCGGCCGTTGGAGCTTCGCGGACAACGCACTCACCGATGCCTCCTACCGGGTGGGCAAAGGCGTCATCCGGCCGGACCGCTCGCAAAACGCCGCCCTCGGTTACACGCACACCTTCGGCGCGAATCTGATTAGTGAAACCCGGCTCGGCTTCACCAAAGCGTACCTGGCGCGGGTGAGCGATGGCGAAAGGTTTGGCAAGAACTACGCCGCCGAATTGGGGCTCAAGAACCTGGGAGGTGTCCCGGGTGATTTCACCGAGCCCAACATCAATTTCCCCGAATGGAACCCTGGCACCGGCCGCGCTTCGGCGGGATTCGCGGGTTACGGCCAACGCATCGTCCAGAACAACATCTACTATCGGGTGGCGGAAACGCTCACTTACATTCGGGGCAAACATTCGATGAAGTTTGGCGGTGACGTGAATCGCCTGATGATTGGCTACGACCAAGGGTCAAACCAAAACGGCACCTTCAACTTTCAGAACAACTTTTACACGGACGAATCGTTCGCCGACTATTTACTGGGTATGCCCCAAAGCGCCAGTGGCGGGCTGGGCAGCATTTCGCCCTCCTTCGGCGGCGTGGCGAAATACTCGATCGGCACCCGTTACCAGGGATTCTTCCAGGAAGATTGGAAGATCACTAACACCGTCACGCTGAACCTGGGTCTCCGCTATGAGGTCTTTCAGAACTTTCGCGGCCGGCTAGCGAATTTTGACCTCGGCACCAATCGGCAGTTACTCGCCGGACAAAACCGTTACTATGAGCCCGGCGTGGGGTTGGTGAACACCAATAGCCCCACGCTGCCCACCCGCCCCATCGTCACGGATAAAAACAATTTCATGCCGCGGGTGGGGATTGCCTGGCGAGCGTCGAACAAGACCGTGGTGCGGGCGGGTATTGGCATATTCTCCCTGTTGAACACGGGGGGCGCGACCCTCGTCTCCATGACCAGCACCCTGCCGTTCTTCGTGCAGGGCACGGTGATCAACCTGCCGAATCAAACGCCCCGTCTCCTCACCGAGCTATTTCCCACGGCGGCCGAACTGGCGGCCAGCGTGGGCAGCAACAACGATTTGGCGCGTCGCGATGGCTACATGTATTCCTACAATGTGAACCTCCAGCACCAACTTCGTCCGAACCTGCTGTTGGAGGCTGGTTACATGGGCAACACCGGCCACAAGCAAGTCGGCGCCATCAATGTAAACCAGCCGCGTCTGCCGGCCAACCCCGCCGCGCCCGAAGCCTTCGGTTTGCGTTCGCCGTTTCCGAAGGCCATTCCCACTTTCAGCCAAACGGCGAATTACCAGTGGTCAAACTACAACGCGGCCTTCGTGCGCATGGAGCAACGGGTCTGGAAAGGCCTTTCGGTGGTCGGCTCCTACACTTTCGGCAAGGTGATCGACAGTGGCGGCGCGGGGCAGAATATGTACGATCGCCGCCCTGAACGCGCCTTGGCGGACAACGACATCCGCCACAACTTCATCACGGGCTTTGTCGATGATTTGCCCTTCGGCAAGGGCCGGGCGCTCGATCCGCACAACCGCGTGGTAGATGCCATCCTGGGTGGATGGCAGTTCAACGGCATCGTGAACATGCGCACCGGCGCGCCCATCTCCATCAATACGGCGGGAGACTTGGCCCGCGTGGGTACCGGTGGCCAGCGCCCCAATGCCACGGGTGTTGCCGCTGGCAAGCTCGACCCGCGTACCAATGGGCTGCTCGGCCTTGATCGATCAGCCTACTCTACCCCCGCGATCGGCACTTTCGGTAGCCTCGCCCGCAATACGCAGCCCGGCTTTGGTGTAAACCAATGGGATCTATCCCTGGCCAAGAACTTCCCGGTTTCGCCGCTCGGCGAGCAGGGCAAGCTACAACTGCGCTTCGAGTGGTTCAACTTCTTCAACCACACCCAGTTCTTCAACCCTCTCGTCACCCAAAACGCGCCGACTTTCGGCCGCGTTACCAGCGCGGCCGACCCGCGCATTCTGCAAATCGCCGGCCGCCTGGAATGGTAGCTATTCGCGTTGGTGGAAAAAGGGTTGATTCGCGTTCAAACGACCGGAGGCCTTCGGAGAGGGCGGACGTAATTCAAATTTCAAACAACAGGTAGCTGAGCCCGTTACATGGTTTGCCGTGGATGTCGGCGAATCGGTCGGCGACGGGGATTGAGAGTCGAAGTCGGTATAGAGTTTTTGCGTAAGTGCCTCTGAGGATCAGAGTAACAGG
>JAYVUQ010000044.1:0-8832 GCA_043787785.1 Bryobacteraceae bacterium | reverse complement strand
CGAGCGGCGATGCGGGCCGTCAGCTTTACTTTGCCGGCCGCCGCTAACTTGACGTCCGTTTTCGTGCCCATCTCGATGCCGTTTACGCGAAAGTCAATCAAGTGGCTCTTCCCGTCCGAGGCGTAGTTACGGCCATCGCGCAAGCCACGCACCCAATCCTCGTAGTCAAGGGCCTTCTGCCGCACGTAACTGCGGCCCAGGCCCACCTTCTCTCCGTATATACAAGGGAAGTCGGTTTCGCCGGAAATGCGCGTGCGATAGCCCAGATTCAACGCGTGGTACCAGATATTCAATTCCCACGGATAAGGCGTGTCCACCGTGCTCAAAACATCCACCACGCCATGAGTTACAGCGACGATATACTCGTTAGCGCCAATGCCATCGAAGGGTGGAATTTCATAAGAAGGCAACTTCGGCTCCTTCAGTTGCAATCCCCATCCGGAGTGCGTGTAACCCACCACTGCTCCCTGCGATTTCGCCCATTGCAGGATCGGCATTCCCCAGGAGGGCCAATCCTCAATGCGCTGCGTATTGGGATAGTCCTGCTGTTTGAGGCCGAGTAACATCAAGTGCCCCGTATGGCTCGACGGATGGCCGGAGACTTCAACGTCGTAACGAATCCGGTGCTCGGCCGTGGAGAGCTTGTTTTCCTTGCCTTCAAAAAAAGTCTTCTGGAAATACCAGCCGGGCCCCCAAGTGAGTACCGAGCCGATCTTCAGGTCTTCGCCCAGTACGTGGCGCATCATGTCCTGCGGATAAACGCCCTCGGTGGGCCGCTCATAGTGCGCGCAACCGGCAGCGTGGATATGATGGTCGCCAGAGTACCAGCCGAGTTTGGCCGGGTCAATCCAGCGTTGTAATTGGACGCCGAAAGTAACTGACTTAGTGTCGGCGATGGTCAACGTCTGAGTCTTCGTCAGATACTCTGGTCCGCGGCCATATTCAATGGTGTAAGTGCCAGGCGGCAGCGCCACCGTTTCGCCTTCGGCGCGATAGACCTGCGGATGAAAGAAGAAGTCGCCCCCCAAGCGCTTGGTCTGCGAAGGATACACGCGCTGCTTCGCGTCACGGATCTGGAAAGAAGCCGTCGTGGGGCGGCCATCGGAATCGCGGATGCGAAAAGTAACTTTGGCCGCCGGCACGGCCGTAAAGAGAATATCCACCTCGTTGCGAAACCCAAGGTCCTGCGAGCCTTGACCCACGTCAAAGGTCAACTTGGCCTCGCGCTTACCCGCGTCCTTCGAGTAAATCTGCAGAATGTTGTATTCGAGGTCGAGGCCCGAAAGATGCACACGCATGGGCTGCTTATTGAACATGGCCAAGTCCATCCACTTACGGCCCACGGCATTGGCGGGAGAATTTGCGAGTTGGCCCAGGTTCGGACTATCGGCCGCCAAGACAGCGGTGACGCCCGCTTCATTGTGTACCTTCACCAGAAAGGCCCGCCAGCCTTGTTCCACCAGGCTGGCCTTCGCCGGCCCTTGCTGTACCTTCACACGCGACTCGGGGTTGATATTGATACCCACAAGGCAATGCGCGTCCAGCAGTTCCTGGAGGCGCGCAATCTCCCGGGGGCCACCGGAGCCCGCGTCAACGATCGCGCGGATCTCGCCCGCATTTGGTAAGGGCTCGCCGATCAGTTCGAGCGCTTGCAGAACGCGCGCAATCTGCGCGGCCAGCGGTTGAAACTCCACCTTGGTGACGAGCGGTAACTCCTCACTGAACGCGAGCGATGAACAGACAAGAGCCAATGCGAAGCGCATCGCTCAGGTGTATCACAAGTTAGTCGTGGGTGGCGGTATCGAGGAAGGCCCGCAAGCGATGGCTGCGGCTGGGGTGGCGCAGTTTGCGCAGGGCCTTGGCCTCAATTTGGCGGATACGTTCACGAGTCACCATGAAGTGCTGGCCCACCTCTTCAAGCGTATGTTCGCTGCCATCCTGCAGGCCAAAGCGCATCTTGATGATCTTCTCTTCGCGCGGGCTCAGGCTCTTCAGTACCTCGGCCGTCTGCTCGCGCAGATTGAGGTTGATCACCGCTTCCGACGGCGAAGCTTGACGTTTGTCGACGATAAAGTCGCCCAAGTGCGACTCGTCCTCTTCGCCTACCGGCGTCTCCAGCGAAATCGGTTCCTGGGCAATGCGCAGCACCTTGCGCACTTTGTTGACGGGCAGTTCCAGGCGCTTGGAAAGCTCTTCGGTGGTGGCTTCGCGGCCCAGTTCCTGTTGCATCAGGCGCTGCGTGCGCACCAGCTTATTGATCGTCTCGATCATGTGGACAGGAATGCGAATCGTGCGCGCCTGGTCGGCAATGGCGCGCGTGATAGCTTGGCGCACCCACCAGGTGGCGTAAGTGGAAAACTTATAGCCGCGGCGGTAATCGAACTTATCCACGGCCTTCATCAGGCCAATATTGCCTTCCTGAATCAGGTCGAGAAACTGCAAGCCACGGTTGGTGTAACGTTTGGCGATCGACACCACCAAACGTAAATTGGCCTCGATCAATTGTTTTTTGGCGACGACGCTTTCCGCTTCGCCCCGGTCGACGATCTGCAGCGAGCGGCGCAGTTCAGAGCTGGTAGCGCCAGCCTCTTCCTCAATCTGCTGCATCCGGCTTTGCGCCAGCTTCAGCTCTTTGCGGCGGTCACGCGTAGCCGAATCGGGCGCTTCCAGTTCTTCGCTCTTGCGTTGCGCCTTCGAAACTTCGCGCTCCAGTTGCCGCAGCTCTTCCACCGTCGAATGCAGGCGGTGCACAAAGCGCCGGTGCATCTGATGCGTGAAGGGCACCAGGCGAATGCGGCGCGAGATCGCGACGACGGCTCTCGCCAATGCCCAGCGCAACGAACGATGCTGTTTCGGCTTTAGGCTGCGCGAAACGGCCAGCAGCTTCTGCCGGGCACTCTGCGCCTTGCGATGCTCGTGCTCAATGTCGTCCAGCGCGGCGGCGAATTCGGCTTCCACCTGGGCACCGGGATCCTCTTCGTCCACATCGCTGAGACTATCGGGAATCTGTAGAATTTCGCCAATGAAAAGGTCATTGCGGACCAGTTCTTCGCGCAAGCTGAGGATTTCCAGCACCACCAGCGCGGAACGGGAAATGGCGCGATCCACGGCGTTGCGGCCGCGCTCAATTCGGCGGGCGAGATCGATTTCACCCTCGCGAGTCAGCAGCGGCACCGTACCCATTTCGCGCAAGTACATGCGCACCGGGTCGTTGGTTTTGTCGGCCACGTCGGCCGGAATTTCCAGGTCGCCCACCTCTTCAGCTTCGTCTTTCGGCTTGACGTCGAGGTCTTCCAGCAGTTCAACACCCGAAGCGTCGAAGTCGCCGATCAACTCTTCGATGTCCGCGCCCGCGGCGAAGTCATCGTTCAGCGCCCGATCAAGTTCGTCGTAATTGACATAGCCTTTCTCTTTCCCGGTGGAATCGAGAAGGTTCTTCAAACGGCCGGTTTTTTGTTCACTCGCCACGGAAGCCCCAATTCACATTTCTGTCGAGACCACCGGAAACTAATTCTCCGATTTCCCCTAGAATACAACAGGCGCGAACCATCATGAGCCTGCCCCTGTACCGCCCCAGCGGCCACGTTCGAGTGTCTTGCGTTTTTGCATCAGTTGCATGGCTAAAGTCAAGTCGCGCTCCCGCTCAGCTTGCTTGATCTGCGTGTCGAGCCGGAGAATCTCCTGCTTGCGCCACACCTGATCCAGCGCGGCCAAACAAGCTGTCGCCTGCTCTGCTGAAAATCCTTCTGTTTCGCGTTCAGAAGCCTTATCGGCGAGAATCAGGGCGGCCAGTAGGGCGCGGTCATTTTCCCCCAGTCGAGCCTCCAATTCGCTGAAGCCCCATGTGCCTCCTCCTTCAGATAGCGAGATCATCGCCCGAAACAGGCCACGCGTCGGCATGGATTCCAAAACCGGGTGCGGTTTCAGCCATTCCAGCACCACTTGCCGCAGGGCGGCGTCGTCAAAGATGCCCTTCAGCAAAGTGCGCTCGGAGTCCGAAATCATCGCCAGCGGGTTCGCAGTGGGCTTCTCGGTACGTTTGACGGCCTCTTGCTTGCGGAACCGCTCGCGAATCGAAGCGGCGTCAACACCCAAGTACGAGGCGATCTCGTTGGCCACGGCCAGGCGCTCCAAGCGGTCTGGAATGCGGTTAATCGCCGGCTCCAGCACCTCCCGGAAGCCCTCCATGCGGCCTTCGGCAGTGCCGTCGTCAAATCTGCTGCGCGCCCGGTCAGCCAGCCAGAAAAAATAACGCGGCGCTTCGTCCAGGCGTTTCCGGTAAAGCTCCGGCCCATTGGCTTTGACGAATTCGTCCGGGTCGAGCCCCCCTTCGAGCGCCAGCACCCGCACGTGCATCTCCTCATCCAGCAGCACCTGAATCGACTTCTCCGTCGCCGCCGCCCCGGCATTGTCAGGATCGAAATTTACCACCACCTTATCGGAGTGGCGGCGCATCACCTTAATCTGATCGTTGCCCAGCGCCGTGCCACAAGGAGCAACCACGTTGCCCACCCCGGCCATGGTGACGCCGATCACATCCATGTAGCCCTCCACAATCACGGTGAAGTCGCTCTTGCGGGAAGCTTGTTTGGCCCGGTGCAAGTTGTAAAGAACCTTCTTCTTCGAATACAGCTCCGTTTCGGACGAGTTCAGATACTTGGGCTCGTCATCCCCGATCGATCGTCCCCCAAAGGCGATCAATTTGCCCGTTTCGTTGTGGATAGGAAACATCAACCGATGGCGGAAATAGTCGTAGTGGCCACCGCCTTCTCGTTTCCGAACCAAGCTACTCTTCTCGATTTGCTCGAGCGTGTAGCCGGCCTGCTGAAGCTTTTTCAGCAAGGTGTTGCCGCCCTGGTCGGAATAGCCAATGGCGAACTCTTCGACAGCACGCTTCGTGAGTCCGCGCTTGCGCAGGTACTCGCGAGCGGCTTCAGCGGCCGGGCTCGCCAGTTGCTGCTGGAAGTGTTGGCCGGCCAGGTCGTGCATTTGCTGCAGAGCGGTGCGGAGTTCCGTGGAAGCATCGGTCAGGTCGCGCCGCGCGGGCATGGCGATGCCGTGACGCTCGGCCAGAAGCTTCATAGCCTCGAAGAACGTGACGCCTTCGATTTCCTGGACAAACTTGAAGACGTCACCCGATGCTTTACAGCCGAAGCAGTAGTAAAAGCCTTTGTCCTCACTCACCGAGAAAGAGCCGGTCTTTTCGGTGTGAAAGGGGCACAGCCCGGCATAACGGCCCGGCGAGGCGCGCCGCAGCTTGACGTAATCGCCCACAATGCGGACGATGCTGACGGAGGCCTTCAGCTGGTCCTTAAAGTCCACCTAGATTCGCCTCAGTTCCCATTCGATCACCTTGCCGCGGACGACATAGCAGAGGTAATACTCCCAGAAGCGCCGGAAGTGCTCGAAGTGGTTCACCAGAAATTCAAAGCCCAGATAGCGCCAAAGGGCCAGCAACTTGACATAGACGCGCTTTTCAGAAAAGCGTGCGCCCGAGTAGTAGCCGTAGCCGGCGTTGCGCTCGCCGAAGTAACGCAGGCTGTAACTATTGAGATGCCAGCGATGGGTGGGGTCGCAGAAGGAGCTAAAGTCGGTGTAATGCGGCGTGGCGATCACCACTTTGCCGCCGGGCTCCAGCAGGCGATAGAACTCCTCCAGCATCTTGATCACGTCAGCCACATGCTCGATGACGTGGATGGCGCGGATCTCGGCAAAGGTGCCATCGCGGAAGGGATAAGGGAAGTGATCCAGATTGCAGACCACATCGGCCTTGGTCCGAGGATTTACGTCGATCCCGATCGAGCCCGGATATTTGTTGATGCCGCAACCGACATCGAGAGTCCTCGCCATGTAGATCTAGTTTAGAAGACGCCCGGACCTCGGTGTTCGCGAATCAGCCGCCGATCATAGTCAAACGGCACACTTGGCTCGAACTGGATCTGCGCGAAGTGCGGATGTTCGGGGTTGAGGACGCAGCAACATTCCCCGGGCACGATCACACTGGGCACCATCAGGACGGCAACGTCGCGGTCGGTCATAGTGTTTGCGGCTAGCGTTTGAACCCGGGCCGACTCGACAGAACTCTCCCATCCACTAGACAAGTCTTGGGGCCTCAAAATGTGGACGGCCACGGTGTCGGGAATCAGAATTGGAGTGAAAACTTCGCCCCGAGGAAGACGAACCAAATGCACCAACCGCTCCAGAATGCACAGCGCACGACTTTCGGCTGCGTAAATGGCAGGTGTACCCACTGGATTCCAGCGTCCCCCGTAGGTGCGAGCACCTTCACCGCTATTAGCCTGATACTGGGAATTACTGAGCCGGTAGACCAGCTTCAACTAAAAGATCCCGTGCTCGATTCGACCCAAAATCATGCAAACTCGCTGTTTGTCGTCCAAAGAGCCGGCCATCATTTCAGCCGGTTTACGGCCACCTAATGAGGGAATCGGTTCGTTCACCCACTCGTTCGCCGTTTCCGAGTCACCAAAAACACGTGTCGCGTTAAACAGAAGACCGGAAAGCGTCAATGCCGGTTGAGCCGTAGAACTCGGATTGTGGATTGTCAAGCCCATCATAAACTCCGTCCTTAGTATACCTTATCGCCCTAAACCTTCCCCGCCCCCAAAAATTTCAGCCACGTCGCCGGATCCTTGGTTAAACCCGGATATGACCCTAGTACCTTCTCCTCCGAGTCCATGATCAGGTAATACGGAATCGCCACCGTCTGAAACTTGGTCTCCTGCAGTTTCTGATTCGCCTCATCCTCGGGCGTAGTGCCGTCGGTATAAAGCTCCACCAGCACCATCTCCCGCATCGCGGCGTTCACTTCGGGGCGGGTGAACATGTTCGCTTTCATCCAGTGGCAGTTGGTGCAAGCGTAGCCCGTAAAATTGACGAACACCACCTTATTCTCAGCCTTAGCTTTGGCCAGCGCACCGGCCAAGTCGTTCTTCATCCAAGTGAGGCGGCCCGTGGATACCGAGCCACCGCCGGCGGTCTCCTTAGCTAGCGGCACATAGCTCTCGAGTTCACCCAAATTGCCGCCAAACATGCCCGGCAGAAGATTGAAGCTGAAGACCAGGAACACGATCCCGGCCAGCAGGCGAGGTACGCTCACCTCCTCGTCCTGGTTGATGCCCTCCATGCGCAGGAAGCCCAGCAGATAAAGGCCGGGAAGGGCAAAGAGGACAAACCAAATGGCCAGAAAGCGTTCGCGGGGCAGCAAACTCAGCTGCAGCACCACGTCGATGTTCGAAAGATACTTGAACATCAGCGCCAACACCACGAACCCGAACACCACCTTGATGCGCACCATCCAGGCACCCGCGCGCGGCATCTTGGACAGCACACTTGGGAAAAGCGCCAGCAGGAAAAAGGGCGATGCCAGCCCGCTGGCGAAGCTAGCCATTCCCAACGTCGGCTGCAGCTTGTCGCCGGTAACGCTCGCCGCGAGGATGGCGCCCATAAATGGGCCCACGCAAGCGAAGGACGTCAAGGCAAACGTCAAACCCATTAGAAGCGTGCTGATGGTGCCGCCTCCCGAACTGGCGGCGTTTAGTTTCGTGAGGAGGCTGCTCGGCAAAGTGAGTTCAAACGCGCCCAAAAGACTCAGTCCCAGCGCCAGGAAGATCAGGCCGATAAAGCCATTGATCCACGGGTTGGAGGCGAACTGCTTTACGCCCGAGGAGCCCAGCAGCGCGGTGATGGCGAGGCCCAGGCCCGTGAAGAGCACCACAATGCCCAAGCAAAACACAATCGCTTGCTTCACCTGCTGCGCGCGCGTCGATTGCGGCTGATTCAGGAAAAAAGACATCGTAATGGGGATCATCGGAAAGACGCAGGGCGTGAAGATCGTCGCTAGTCCGAAGCCAAAGGCCACCAGGAGGAATTGGGCTAGGCCCTCGGGTGCAGGCTTCTCCCCAGACTTTTCGCCAGGCTTTTCCGAGGCGCCAATCTCGGTGCGGCCCACGCCTGCGGTGTAACCGGCGGGCGGCTCGGAAGGCGAGGCGGGCGTACCGGCGGCGACGTTCAGCGTGAAGTCGGCGGTCTTCTTCTTGGGCGGCAGACATTGCTTGTCGTCGCAAGCGGCATAGCGCACCTGTACGGTAACCGTGGCCACGCCCAGGGGGGCATCGGGCCGGACGGCGGCTTTCAAGTAAAACTCGGCTTTGCCCGTGAATTGTTCGGCTTGCGCGCCGTTGGGGTCTACTTTGACGGCGGGCTTCAGTTGGTAGGGGTCTGCGGAAGCAAAGACCGCATTGTCGGCCAATTTCAGCGTAGTGGGGATGGAGGGCTTCGGTGTGGTGAGCGAATAGAGATGCCAGCCGGCCTCAATCGTCGCACTCACCTTGATCAGCACCGCGCTGCCGGGTGCAGCGGCCAAAGGCGCCTCGGCGTTCCACTGAACAGGATCGAGCTTCTGGGCGGCCAAAAGTACGGCAAAACAGACGAAGGCGGAAAGTAAGCGCATCTAGAACAATTCTATCCAGCCCGGCGGCCGGATTATTCCCTCACCTGCTAAGGTACTCGAAACCGGCACGCAGCGCGTCCGATTCATTTCGCGCGGACACCCCTCCACTAACTCAACACCGTAAACGCCGGTGCCTCTGCGTAGTAAGTGCGAATTTTACGCGCCGCCGCCAAACCCACCACCACCGCTAGCTGCTCCTCGCTCGCCACCTTCACCTTCTCCAGGCTCCCCAAAGTCTTCAGTAACTTCTGGATCGACCGCTCGCCCACCCCAGGAATCTGCTCCAACTCCGAAGTCAGCGTCCGCGCGTTCCGCCGCGTGCGATGGAAAGTAATCGCAAAACGGTGCGCCTCGTCGCGCAC
>JAYVUQ010000043.1:0-2689 GCA_043787785.1 Bryobacteraceae bacterium | reverse complement strand
CCGTTTGATTCCCGTTCTGATCTACCGCCGGATAAATATCCAAGTAAGGACGGTCCAGCGGAAGCGTGCCCGTGTGGCCACGGTTTTCCTGAAAGGCCGTCTTGACGTCAGTCAGGACATTTTGAAACAGCGTAATCGCCCATGCTGGCGCGCCTTGCGCTCGCAGCGACGCTACCTGATTACCCAAACTCGATACCCGGTTCGCGGTGGCGCGCAACTGAAAGCCAGCCGCGCCGCGTGGTGCGGTGACGAAATACTCCGCCAGGGAGTGGCCATATTCAATGATGCCGCCCGGATTGCGGGTCACGTTCACCACCAGGCCGTCGGTATTGGCTTGCATGAACATCAACTCGGTGCCGAATTGCGCTAGCGCCAAAGTGAAGTTAGTCGGCGAAATGCGGGGAATCCGAATAAAGCCAGTGCGCTTGCGGGGAAAGCTGTCCGAAGGCGCTCACGGCGCAGAGCAAGGCGATAAGGAAGAAACGCATTGCTGTCAGACGCCCGAATTCAGAAAAGGTTGCGGAAAGTTCTACAAAGTCGGGCGGCAAGCGATAACATATCCATCGAAGAAACTCTTACGGATTGGCCGGCTTCGGCGGGGCAGCGGTCGGCGGTCGGCCCTGGCCAGGCAGCCGGACGGGCTGCGTCAGGAAGGTGGCAATGTCTTGAGCGGCCTTCGTTTCGACACCAGGTTTGCCCATCAATCCTAAGTCACGAAACCAGTCAATAAAACGATATTGCCAAGTCCCGAAAGGCATTCCCGCCCGGTCTGTAAGTCCGCCGGACATGCGGCTGCCATCTGGCAAAGGGTCGCCCGGATGACGGCCATTGCCGTATAGGTGCATTTCGTTGTTCGGCGACCCCAGTTCCAGCAACGCGCTGTAATACTCAATCGCCCAGATGGCGTGTATGCGGTCACCCGCACCGGAGCAGGCAATAAAGGCCGGCGGCGCATGGCGCGGAATCGCGGGCGCGGTCCGATTGCGGGCGAATGGCGAAGGGCCAGGATAGATGATACCCACAAAGTCCGGCCGCGAGGTAATTCCGGCCAGCGGATCGCTCGCCTCATTGTGTTTCTTGTCGAACTCTTCAAATAGAACGGCCGCCGGAGCCGATAACTCCGCGCCCGCGGAAAACCCCATGATGCCGATCTTCCTAGGGTCGATATTCCATTCTTTCGCGTAGGCGCGTACCAGCCTGATGGCTTGTAGCGCATCGTTGACGGCGTCGGTTTGTGGATTGTATCCGTCACGCCGCAAACGATTGCGCAGAATGATTGTCGTGACTCCATAATTATAGAAAAAGGGCACGAAGTCCGCGCTTTCACCGCCCACATTGAGAGTATTGTGCCCGCCGCCAGCCGCCAGGATGATCGCCGCGCCGGTGTTGATGCCCCGGTCCACCGGATGCACTTCGATCGACGGATTGTGAATGTTCACAATACTGCTGATGCGGCCTGGCACGGTCTGGCTCATGTTGTATTGTTCCGCCTCGCGCACGCGATCTGCCTTGAGCAGCGGCGATCCCAGTGGGTAGAGTGGCACTACGATGCCACCCGGCAGGATCGGCTGTGGGGCGTAAGCCGTCTCAGTCACCGGGCCCGGTTTCGGCACGCTGAGCGGCGAGGGTAGCGGCGGCAGAGCGGGCCGTTCCTGGGCGAAAGCTAGTGTTACGAGAAGGAGGAAGATGCGCATAGGTATTGCTAGCCGGGCCTAATTGCCTAGTAACTGCACACGCGTGATGTAGTAGTCGGTTTCGCCGAAACACGCGGTGGGCACTCCAATGTGCTGCTCATAGGAGAGGGATACGCGTTGGCCTGCTGCCTTCAATAGCTGCTGCGCCACTGCATCCTCACGCACGGAAAATGTGAAGATCTGGGGCGGAATTCCAGGTTGGGTGGGCATGGTGATTTCGCCCTCCCAGGTCTTGCATACCCAGCCCTTCCGCGAAATCTTTTGTAACTGCCCGGCGCGCTCGCCGCTGGAATAGCTATAATTCAAGGTTACCCATACCCAGGCCGCAAAACCCAAGGCGGGTACCACCACCAACCCCAGAAACGCATACAATATCCAACGCATTTTCGAGTTCATACCTCTTCATCCTACAGTGCTTCGGCGGCGGCAAACGCCGACGCCCACGCCCATTGAAAATTGTAACCGCCTAGTTGGCCCGTCACATCCACCACCTCGCCGATAAAGTGCAGCCCTGCCACTCGGCGCGCCTCCATCGTCTTCGAAGACAGCTCATTCGTATCCACTCCTCCCGCGGTCACCTCCGCCTTCTCATAGCCCTCGGTGCCCGCGGGCCGCCACTGCCAGTTCTGCAATTGTTGCGCGATTTCTCGCAATTCCGCGTCGCGTGTATGGGGCAGCGGCCGGTCCAGCGCATGCCACTGCGTCCACCGGTCCGCGAAGCGCATGGGCAGCACCGACGTGAGTAACGCCTTCACCTGGGTCCGTTCACCGGCCTGCTTCCGGCGTAAGAATTCCTCCTCCAGGTTGCGGCCCGGCGCGAGATTGAGCTTCAGCACTTCGTCCGGCTGCCAATACGAACTGGCCTGCAAAATCGCCGGCCCCGATAGTCCGCGATGGGTGACCAGCAAACGTTCCTCGAAGCTCGCCTCTCCCGCGGCGGCCAACACTTCGGTCGCCACCCCAGCCAAGCCGTCGAAGGCCTTCGCGTCGGCGTT
>JAYVUQ010000042.1:0-3942 GCA_043787785.1 Bryobacteraceae bacterium | reverse complement strand
CGCAGTGAATTGACACGCTTCACACGGTCAATGCACTAGGTTCTACGATGGAGAAATGATAAAGCTCCTGTGGTTGATCGCGGTGTATCTGCCGCTTGTCGGCGCACAGGAGCCGACGTTCGAGCAGTTCCTCGACCGGGATCTTTGGAAACAGAAGCCTTCGGCGAATGACCGGCGGATCTTGGATCGGTTGATTGGTGAGACACCCCAGCACTGGTTCGGAGGCTTGAGGTATCTGTGGAAGCCAAGATCTCAGGCCCAGCGCGGTATCTCGCGATGTTGGCGAAACCATTGATCGTGATTCCCGGGGGCTCTTCGGCTTGTGTCCGGCTCTTCGACAGCGCTGGGAGAAACATTGGGAATTGGGTATTCCCGACGGGCTGGCGAATCGATGTGGCGAGCGCTTCGCTTGAGTATTCTGCCCTTCTGAAACGGCAGCTGTTGGTGATGCGCATGGTGCGATTCATTAATGGAAGAAACATTGCCAAGGAGTACTACGACTTTCATGGGGACCAGCTACGTTTGGTTCGTCTGGAGAATGACGAAGGCGAACTAGCCCAGAGTGAGTACGTTTCGAAGACTTACGAGATTGGGCCGGTGCTGGAAGCAATCTCGGCGCAGGAGTGGCTCGGCTTGCTACGCTCCGCCGATCCGGGCGCGGTACTTGCCGCGTTGACTTTTCTAGGCGGCAGACACCTGGATGGCCCCGATCGACTCTTTGGACCTGGCGGGCACGAGGGCCAGTATGCGCCCTTGTTTTTGCGGCTGCTGGAGAGTGCGGAGATACGAGGGGCGATTGAGGAGTTGCACGGGTCGAAGAATCTGTGGATTCGCGAGGTGGCGCTGACGGCGAGTCGTGGACGCGGGAGCGGCTGTGGATCTGGTAGCAAGGGGGATGGAGAGCTGACCCAACCAACCGGCTAGCATCAAGTCCGACTAAATCATAAATCATTTAGAATCATGATAGTAGCGGCAAGTAATCGCAGGTCAATGTTCGCGGGTAGCCGTTAGGTCCCTATGTATCAATAGGATAGCGGCGGCTCCCTCGCCATGGCTGCCGATCCACGCCTGGAAGTACCTTATAACTAAAAGATTTGAGAGAATCTCACTTCCGGCCGCGTGTCACTGAAAAAGTGCCCGGCGGCAGCCCCCTGGTGACAGGAGGATAAAAGGAAGCGGGTAAAAGTTTTGCACGGCCGAGCAAAGCGAAAGCGCTCATGCCATTTGAAATTCATTCCCCGCTGAACTAGTAGCTGCGCGCACGGAGTATTGTAACCCTAGCGTGTGACCTGGGAAAGTAGCCACCAGAGCGTGCCGCCAACGACCAGGACCGCCGCCACCCTCCTCAGCAGATCGCTTTGCCGCTTGCTCTTGCCGGCAGATGGGCGCCGCCAGCCGCAGACGCAAAGGTCCTGCAGGAGGTGCAAGCTGCAGCGGGGGCAGATTTGGTGGGGGATGTATTCGTCATGGGCGGACTCAAAGGGCTTTTTCTGCACGGTTTAGTTAGTTAATCGGCCAGAAGCTCCCCAAGCATGAGTTAATTCCTTTTCACCGGCAACCAGGACTGGTATGATTCGGCATGATTTCGCGCCGATACCTCCTCGCTAGCGCGCTTGCCGCGCCCGCTTTCGCCGCCCGCCCCTTCCGGTACGCCGACATTGAGGCCAAGATCGCCAAACGTGACTTTACCGGTATCACCAAAGAAGACCTTCCCACGCCTGCCATGGTGGTGGACTTGGCGTCGTTCGAACGCAACCTGAAGGCCATGGCCGCCTATACCAAGGCCAATGGCATCGACTTGCGCTCCCACTGCAAGATCCACAAATCAACCAACATCGCCAAGCGCCAAGTGGCCTTAGGCAGCCTGGGCATCACCTGCGCGACAGTGGCCGAGGCCGAACTGATGGTCAATGCGGGCGTCCCGAACGTACTCTATTCGAGTCAGGCGGCGGGCAAGAACAAAATCTCGCGGACCATTGCCCTGGCTGCCAAAGACCCCACCTTTATGTGCGTCGCCGACGACCCCCTCACCGTCGATCTGCTAGACGAAGCCGCGGCGGCGGCCAGGATTAAGCTGAACCTGCTAGCCGACCTCCATGCCGGGCTCACCCGCGCCGGGCATGCCACCGGCGCGCCGGGCTTGGCCCTGGCCCAAAGTATTGACCGCCGCAAGAACCTCAAGTTCATGGGCATTATGGGTTATTCGGGCAGCGCCTCCCACACGAAAGGCTGGGAAGCGCGGCGGGAAAAGTCGATTCTCGATGTGAAGCCCGTCGTCGACACCGCTCAGCTTTGCCGCAAGGCCGGCATGAATGTCTCGATGATTACCGGTGGCAGCACCGGCACCTACAACATCGACAAAGAGATCGGCCTCACCGAGTTGCAGGCGGGTTCCTATGTCTTTATGGATACGCTCTACATGGGCGTGGGCGGCAAGAGCAACCCGGCGCTCTACACCGACTTTGTGCCCTCCATGGCCGTCATGAGTACCGTAATTAGCCAGAACCATCGCGGACAAGTGACCATCGATGCCGGGAACAAAGCGATGCTGAAGCCGACCGATAGCGTCGTGGGCCGGCCCGAGGTGATCGTCGAAAACCAGGGTGCCGAGTACGGCATCTTGAAGTGGACCGACGGCAACGGGTTCAAGCTCGGCGAGCGCGTGGAGCTCTATTGCTCCAATCTCGATACCTCCACCAACGTCTACGACCGTTATTACGTCTGCGAAGGCGATAAGCTGGTGGATGTGTGGCCCATCATGGGCCGCGCCGGTGCTCTGCAGCGTTAGCGTACACCTAACCCGCACCACCGGAGCGTAAGGTTCCTGTGGACGAAATCCTTCAACTAATCAAACAGCATGGCCCGGCATTATTGTTCGGCTTCTGTTTGCTCGAAGCCTCAGGCATCCCGATTCCGGCGGCGCTGGCGCTGCTGGCCGCAGGAGCGGCGGCGGCCCAACACGTCGTCGACCTGCGCCTGCTGGCCTTGGCCGGTTTGCTCGGCCTGTTGCTCGGCGATATGCTGCTGTATGTCGTGGGCCGCTACACCGGCTGGTGGTTGCTGGGCATCTTGTGCCGGCTGTCGGCGAATCCGGAGTCCTGCATTCTTACGTCGGCCGATCGCTTCTACCGGCAGGGCCGGGTTACACTGTTGGCCGCCAAGTTTGTGCCCGGGTTGAGCGCGCTAGCGGCACCGCTAGCCGGCAGCATGAAGATGCCGGCGACGCAGTTTCTGGTGCTGGATGCGGCTGGGGGCGCGCTTTATGTCGGCGTATACCTGACGCTAGGCTACTTGGCCGGGGACCTCGTCAAAGTAGCGCTCCCGGTGGTCTCCGCCGCCGGGCACGTCATTGAGATGGTGGCAAGCATCGGGCTAGTCGTGTTTCTGGGTTGGCGCTACTGGCAAGCGCACTTTGGCGCCATGGGGAGCCGGGCCTTGAAGCTGGTTCCCAAGGCAACCGTGAGCGACGTGGCCGAGCTCGCCGATGCTGCCGTATTCGATGTCCGCAGCCACGGCTACTACGATCCCGATGCCCAGCGCATCAAAGGTGCCGTGAGGTTGGAGCCCAACCGCATGGCCTCGGCCCTCACCGATCTGCCCACGGGCCAGAAGGTCTACCTCTACTGCACCTGCTATCGCGAGGCCACCAGCCTGCGCGTTGCCCAGCACTTGCGCCAGCAGGGTTATGACCCTTATGTGATCGATGGCGGATTGCGCAGTTGGCAGGACGCCGGATTGCCCGTGGAGCCCGTGCCGGCCGATGATATTGTGCTGTTGCCAAACTTCGCCCGGCCGCACAAAGACTCCAAGTCTGTAAGGAAATCTGTAGGAAAGTCGTAGGACGCCGGACATAGGTTAGGCGTATTAGTCCGCCCGGTCTTGCGCTTGGTAAGGACGGGGTAGTTCGGAGCTTACGCCCGCATGCGAAACTAGGGGTAAGAT
>JAYVUQ010000041.1:0-1812 GCA_043787785.1 Bryobacteraceae bacterium | reverse complement strand
GCGCGGTAATCATTGCCGGGCTGCGTGGCAGCTTCCAGGCGGGCTAAGCGTCCCAGCGGGCCCATGAAACTCATGGCACCGGCGGCGGCGAAGGTTCTTTTGAGGAGTTTCCGTCGTGTAGTCATTGTCGTTTCCTTTTTTTACCGTTCCGCCTGATACTGCATCGCACTGGCCGTCAAATAGAGTGCCGCCTGCGCTTTTTCCCGCGCGGTGGGCTGCGCCGCGAGCGCTTTCAGAATCGAGGCCCGCATCTTCGCGCTCATCGTGCCGTGCATCAGCGTGCCGTTTACCGCATCCACTAATTTATTAACGTCGGCTGCGAGCGTCACCCAAGGCGTCAGGTCGAAAGTAACTCCCGGAATCCGGCCGTAGAATAAGGTATTGGCAAAGTCAGCGCGGGAGATCGCGGTCGTACCATCGAAGATGTGGAATTCCGGCGCATTGATGGTCGTGTTCGGAATCTGGTAACTGGGCGGGAAATAATTGAAGACCGTGGCTGGAAAGTAAATACGCTGACCCATATTAGTCCCATAGTTCGCCAGGGTATTGTCCGCGCCCACCGTCGCGCTTAGTGAGCGCAGTAAATGATTCACATACAGAACCGGCTCGCGCAAGTGTCCACTACCGGCCGTCGGTGAGCCGTTGTCGCCTTGGCGCGCTTCCGTATCGAGTAAGATCGCTTTGATCACCGCCACCATGTCGCCGCGCTGCTTTTGGCCGTTGTCGGCAAAGACCGCCGCTACCCGCGCCACATAGGCGGAGCTCGGGCTGCTGGTGACTAAGTGCTGGATCACTTGGCGGCTAATGAAGGGCGCGAGCGTCGGTTGAATAAAGATATTGTGAATCGCGTCCGCCAAGTCCTGGTCACCCAGGCGCCCGGGCGGCAGCGTGACCGCGCGGCCAGTAACCGGATCGTTGAGCAGCGTCTTCGCCAGAGTATCGTGCAACGGCTGATAGAGCACCATCGAGCCTTCCCAGTAGCTGGGATTGTGCGGCCGCATCGGCTCGCCAGATTTTACGGGGTAGGTCCAACCGGTAAAGCTGCGGGCAAAGCCCTCAACCTGGTCCTGGTTGTAAGTCGGCACGGGATTGCCATTGCTATTTTTCGCCACAGTGCCGTCCGGGTGTAACTGCACTAAGCCCAAGGTAAACAACTGCAACACTTCGCGGGCGTAGTTTTCATTGGCGCCGGTTCCGCGCGCCGGATTGGGCTTGTCGTTGTTGACCATGTCCAGGTAGTGCCCCATCGCGGGACTCAAGGTCACATCCGTCATGATCTTTTCGTAATTTGCGAAAGCGTCGCGCTGGAGAATGCGGAGGAAAGGCTGGTACTGATTGCCCTGGTTGATTTTTACCCCCGAGACCACCCAGATTTGGCCCAGCGCGAACATCACCCGCTGGCGCAACTGGTCGGAGCCCTGGTTGGCGTTGACAAAGAACTGCGCCCGCACGGGAGTCATCGAGCTAAAGTTATTCGCATTGACCGGTGCATCGGGCAGGAGCGACATCGGCAGCATCAATTGCTCATCGATGTACTTCGAGAAGCCCAAACCCTTCACCCGGGTGATGGCAGACGGAGTGGCAGCCCAACTGGCCTGATCCAGGAAACGAGCCGCCGCCGCGTCGCTGATCGGTGGAGAGACCTGCGCTGCGAGATGCCCGAACGTCATAAGAGTTGCAAATACAAAACGCGCCAACGTTCGCCGCATGCATTCATTAGACACCAAGCCGAGCCCACTGAGGGCCCTAGTTGAGTGATGATTCGGTTAATTTTCGCGTCGTAGTCCTTACGGTGAATAACTCTACTCCATG
>JAYVUQ010000040.1:0-5074 GCA_043787785.1 Bryobacteraceae bacterium | reverse complement strand
TATGGAATCGGAACGGCTACCGCCACCGGAACGGTCGCGATAGCCTCCAGTCTTGCCCTGGCGGGGGAAATCCGGATTTCGCGGCTGGGTGCCGTTGGTGGAGTCTATAGCGGGCGATTGCCGGTAGGTTTCACGGCCGCCACGGACAGAATCGCCGACGCTGCCGTAACCTGAGGTGCGATCCGAGAAGCGAGTATCGCCCGGTGTAATGTCGGTGCGGCCAGTATCGGTGCGGCCAGTATCGGTGCGTCCATACTCGCGGCCACCGCGAATGGCCTCACCGGAACCGCGGGAGGATCCGGCGTCAGGGGCGGCTGGTTCGCCAAAGCGACGCCAGCCGTTGCCGCCGGAGTTTGGGTTTGCATTGCCACCGCGGGTGGAAGGATCGATCTCGCGACCGGCTCCACCGCCGTAAGCTTCGCCACGGATACCGCCAGAACGGCCGGAAGGAGCAGCAGGAACAGTCTCCGCCGAACCACTCGTACGCGTGGAAGGTTCCCCGAAACGGCGCCAACCATTGCCGTCGGCTGGGGAGCGCGCAGTGCCAGTGTCGCCCCGGGTACCGCCGCCCCTCGCGCCGTCATTGACTTCAGGACGGGCAGAAACGATGGAACGGTCACCCACGCGACGCCAGCCATTCTCGCCACGAACGGCGTTATCGCCCTGATTGGCACGGGCGCCGCGCACGCCATTGTCCACTTGGCCGGCTACTTCCGCGCGACCCTGATTGGGCTCACTGCGGCCGCCGCCGCGAACGGACGGATCGCCGCCAAAGGTGCGGGCACCCTGCTCAATGCCACGTTGTTGTTCGGCAAACGGAATCCGCTCTTGGGCGACGGCTGGACGCCGGTTGTAGAACGAACCGTCGTAGCCGCCACGGACATTGCCTTGGTTGACGCGGAGGTCGTTGAAGGCCAACGATTCGCGCGCCGGGGTGGCCGGCAGTTGACCCTGCATCAACCCGGCACTGCGGAGATTGGCTTCGCCTACCCGGTCATACCGACTGCCCTGGCGGCCAAATTGGCCAGCCTCGACCGCGCGGGCACCGCCATCGACGCGGGCATTGCGATAGTTATTGATGATGTTGTAGTTATTGACGACGCGAATATTGTTGTAGATATTCGTGCGTTGGTTGCCATAGAATCCCCGGCCGTACCAGGGGCGGAAGTGCTCAAACGGGGCCAGGGGGACCCAGCCGAAGTTGCCGAAGCCGACACCTGCGCCGCCAAAGCCAAACCAAGCCACCATGGCCGGACGCCACCAGGTGCGGCCGATGCGGGGTCCGGGATACCAGCACCAGCCGGAGTTCTGATAGAACCAACTGCCGTAATGAAACGGGGCCCAGCCGAATTGGTCGTAACTGACCCAACTCCAGCCGTAGTAATCAAGCCAAGTCCAGCGGCCTTGGCTGTAGGGGGACCAGCCGGCGGCGACGCGCGGCTGCCAGACCCGGCCGTAGGGCGCCGAGTCGACCCAGGTGCCGTTGTGGTCGAGTTCTTCGGCGCCGACGACATCGTCGGCGAGATACTGGCGGCTCCCGGAACGGTCGAGTTCGCGGTCGCGGCTTAGGTTAAACCGGTCCCCAATCGTCTTCGCGGAGTTCGGCAATGGTTTGGAATTCGGGCTCGGTCTTGGCCCCGCGGACCAGCGTGGTTTTGCCCCGGCGGACCTGTTCGACGCCGCGGGGCGAATAAATTTCGGCCGCCCCGGTGCGAGCGGTGACTTCGGTGGTGCCATCGGCATTGACGGTGATGCGGTAGTCGCCAGGCTGAGTTGGCCGCACGCTTACCGAAGGGGTATTGATGTCGATGTCGGCGCTGGAATTGCGCGAAACGTGCCACGTGAGAGTGCCGCGGCCAAGTTCGACGGTGTAGCGGCGATATTCGATTTCGGCCAACCGGAGGTCAGACTCGGGGGCGATGCGCAGGCGATTGGCGCCGTCGAGTTGGAGTTCGGTACGCGAGGCGATCCCGGTGAAAACGCGGTCGGAGGCGACCAGTGGGGCGTTGACGGCGGCGGCGATGACATCATCGGAGTCGCCACGGCGGACGGTGACATCGCCGTTGGTGAGACTGATGCGGGCGACGCCACGGCCGGGGACATCCTCGGCCTCAGAACTGGAAGACTGGGCACCCGGCGACGGCTGGCCGCACAAAACAAGGGGAGCCAGCCAGAAAGCAAACGAAACAAAGCCAACACGAGTAGTCATGGAGGATGTCCTTTCTCAACGCCATCAGATCTCAACGGCATCAGAATGCAATTCGGACGCCAAATGCTAACTAGAAGATTCGAGGATAGTTGCGCTAAGATGAGCAAACATGAACCTGGCTGAAAAGCACCATCCTGGCTTGAACCGCGCAGCCCTGTTAGCGGGGCCAGCGCTACTGCTGCTGATTACCTCCTTTTTTTACTGGAAGCTCACTGCTACCGACCAATATACCTGGCTCGACTCGCCGGATCTGGCGAATCAGGTCTTGCCGTGGTGGAATTATCAGGCGCGCGAGTGGCATGCGGGACGGTTTCCGGCATGGGAACCGAACCAATGGGGAGGCCAGCCGCTGGTGGGGCAGATGCAGCCGGGCGCGGCTTACCCCCTAAATTGGCTATTATTCCTCACTCCCTTAAGGGAAGGAAAGCTGAAGATGGGGTATCTGCATTGGTATTTCGTCTTTTACCATTGGCTGGCGGCGCTCAATTGCTATCTATTCTGCCGTTATATCTGTAGGTCACGCGCGGCGGCGGTTCTGGGGGGATGCATTTTCGCGTTCGGCGCGGCGGTGGGCAACATCGATTGGCCGCAAATGGTGAACGGTGCGATCTGGATGCCGTTGATTTTCCTAAACTTAATGAAATTGAGAGACGACCCGGCCCGCGGCAACCTGTACGCGGCGTGGGCGGGCTTGTGGCTGGGGCTGTCGTGGCTGGCGGGCCATCACCAGATTCCCACCTTTATTACCTATACCGTCTTGGCCAGTTGGGTATGGATCGCGGTGGGTGAGGGCAGGAATTGGCGGAATGCGGTGCGGCCCTTCCTGCTATTTATCTCGGTAATGGGGTTAATTTCCGCACTGCAGACGGTGCCCGCCGCCGAATATGGCCCGCTAGCCCGACGCTGGGTAGGCATGAACGAAGCGGCGGACTGGAAGACGAAGGTTTCCTATAACGTCCACGAGTTGTACTCGCTGTTCCCGATATCGCTGTTAGGGACGATTTTCCCCGGTATGAGCCGCACGTTTCCGCCGTTTGTGGGCGCGGTGGCGTTGACGATGGCGCTGCTGGGGGCGGCCGGAAGTTGGCGGAAGGACGGGCGGGTGAGGTGGTTGAGCGGGCTGGGGATTTTAGGGCTCCTAATTGCGTTGGGCCCCAACAGCTTGTTGCACGGGATCCTGTACGCATGGGCGCCGCTCGTCGAGAAGGCGCGGTCACCGGGCATGGCTATGGCCGTATTTGGCTTTGCCAGCGCCGCATTGGCGGCGGCGGGGCTGGACCGGATACGGCAGAGCGAAGAGTGGCTACCGCGCGCCCGCCAAGTGCTGTTGGGGTTGGCGGGCGTGGTGGCGTTGATTTACTTTGCCATAGGGATGTTGCGGGGGAAAGAGTTCTTTGCCGATGAGCGGCCGATGATAACGGCGCTGGTAGCGTTACTTTTGGCCGGATTGTTCACCTGGCACCGCACCGGGGATTTGGCGGCCCGGCATTTGGGGGCAGGGGTTCTGGCGTTGAGTATGCTGGAGCTGGCGAATTTGAGCGCTTACGAGTTTCCGAATCGGGAGCATCCGCTGAATGAACGGATTCTGGCGCGGACGCGAGACCACGACGACGTGGCCGCTTATCTGCGGCAATTAACCGAGCCGGTGCGGGTGATGGTGGATGATAAGGCAGTCCCTTACAACTTCGGCGACGGGCACGGGATATCCCACTATGGCGGCTATTTGGCTAGCTTGACTGAGAATTTAGCGTCGTTTAACCGCGTGTCGGGGACAGCGTACGAGATATTTGGGATCACCCATTATGTAGGGCGGGCTCCGCGTAATGACGACGAGCAACTGGTGTTTACGGGAAAGGCGGGGGTGAACGTCTATCGACGCGCCGGAAGCCATCCACGCGTGTGGACCGTCCACACCATACTGCCCACGGAACGCAACGACCTGAAGGCGGCGATGGACCGGATGACGCCGGCTTCGGTACGGCAAGCGGTGGTGCTGGTGGGGCGAACGCCGGTGATTCCCTTCCCGGGCGCCAATTGCGGCGAGGATCGGGTGCGCATCCGGCAGGATGAGCCTTCGCGGGTAGTGGTGGCGGCGCGGATGGGCTGCCAGGGCTTGTTGGTGTTGGGCGATACGAACTATCCGGGGTGGCGGGTGGCGGTGGACGGGCAGCCGGCGGAGTTGCTGGCCGCCTATGGGGTCGTCCGGGCGGTAGTAGTGCAGGCGGGCGAACACACGGTGACGTTTGAGTATCAGCCGCGATCGGTGCAATTGGGAGCGGTGATGTCGGTGCTGGGGTTGTTGCTGGTGGCGGGGGTGACCTACGGGGAGCGAAGGGCCTCACAGGCGTAACGCAAAGTAAGGCGCTGGGTGACGGTGTCGAAACCAATCTGCTGGGCGCGGAAGCCGTGGAGACGGTAGAATTCGCGCGCGGGGAGGTTCTCGACGGGGGTATCGAGCGCGAGGCCGCCATGGCCGGTGGGGGAAGCGGGGCAGCGGAAACGGGCGAGAGCAAGTAGGGCACGGCCGAGTCCGCGACGTTGGTAGGGGGGAGCGACGAAGAGTTGCTCGAGCCAACCGGCTTCGGGCAAGAGGACGAGAAAGCCGGCGACAGCAGTGGAGTGGGGCGCGAGCCAGATCTCGGCTTGGTGGGAGTAGTCGTCGAGGAAGCGGCGACGCCAGTGGTGGCGAGGTTGAGGGTGACGTCGAGGCGAAAATGTGGCGTGCCAGGTGTCGAACCAGCAGTCGATGAGCGGGTCGAGGTCAGCAGGCGCGTAAGGTCTGATGGCGGATAGCAAGCTCCTCAGGATAGGCGGTGTCAGTGCACTTTGCCTAGGCCTGGGTGTACTGGAAGACTCAGGAGCAGG
>JAYVUQ010000039.1:0-5115 GCA_043787785.1 Bryobacteraceae bacterium | reverse complement strand
GCTCTAAACGCTTGGGGCACCCTGGCACTCTCGCCGACGTGGCTAGCTCTCTTGAGTTACCCCATTTGAGCTCTCCTGTAAAGGGTACAGGGGCACCCCTCCCAAACCCCATGTCACCTTAACCTCATGCCCAGGCCCATCTCCGCAGCCCAACGCGCCGCATGTCAGCAGAATGCGCAACACTCCACCGGACCTCGCTCACCGCCAAACTCCCCGTCCTCCCCTTCGAATGTGCCCGCGACTTCGCCGACCTCCAGAGCGGCTTCCTCCGTGACCTCGCCCCCCAAAACACCTACCAAACCTTCCTCGTCACCCAACTCGCCACCCACGCTTGGCGCATCCTCCGCTCCCAGCAAGTGGAGATCGGCCTCCAGGAGGTCCTCCTCAAGAAAGTCATCGCCGACCTCCATCGCCAAGGCCTCGACACCACTAAAGCCCTCGCCGAAAACCCCTACGCCGGCCTCGCCCTCACCCTCCAACCCGCCAAATCCGCCCCCCATAACCACCTCCTCAGCAATTTCTTCCGCTACGCCCGCCAAATCCAATCCGATTTCCACCGTACCGCACGCAGCCTAAACTCCGCCAAATCAACCACTCCCCGCTTCGTTTCGTCATCTACCGAAAATGCGCTCCCCCCACCCGCGCGACAATCAAAGGATAAGTGCCCAACCCGGAAGTTCCAGTCCTCCAATTCACCGGCGTCCGCCGCCAATACCCCGGCACCGCATCCTCCCACACCGCCGCCGTCGATGGCGTCTCGCTCACCGTCCCCTCCGGCCAACTCCTCGCCCTCGTCGGCCGCAGCGGCTGCGGAAAATCCACCCTCCTCAACCTAGCTGGCGCCATGGACTTCCCCACTTCCGGCACCGTCCACATCGACGGCCAACTCACTACCGGCCTCGACGATCGCGCCCTCACCCGCCTTCGCCGCGAAAAAATCGGTTTCATCTTCCAATCCTTTCAGCTCCTGCCCAACCTCACCGCCGCTGAAAATGTCGAATTGCCCCTCCTCCTCAGCGGCCAACCCCAAGCCCGCGAAAAGGCCAATGACCGCCTCGCCCGCGTCGAACTCGACGGTCTCGGCCATCGCTATCCCCACCAACTCTCCGGTGGACAAATGCAGCGCGTCGCCATCGCCCGCGCCCTCGTTCATCAACCTCGCCTCATCCTCGCCGACGAACCCATCGGCAATCTCGACTCCACCACCGGTGCCACCATCCTCGCCCTGCTCCGCCGCATCGTCACCGAAGAACACGCCACCATCGTCATGGCCACCCACTCCCCCGAGTCCACCGCCATCGCCGACCACCTCGTCGAAATGCGCGATGGCCGCATCATCAGCCAATCATGATCCGCCTCTTCGCCCGCCTCATCCTCCGCCCGCTGACGGCCGAACCCGTCCGCACCCTCCTCACCGTGCTCTCTGTCGCCCTCGGCATCGCCGTCGTTCTCGCCATCGAACTCGCCAGCGACGCCGCCGCCGGCTCCTTTCGGTCCTCTCTCGAAACTGTCGCTGGCCAAGCCGATTACGAAGTCACCGCCGTCGGTGGACTCGACGAATCTATCTACGCCAAACTCTCCCAACTCCCCTTCGCCATCAAAATCCGCCCCCGTATCGAAAATCACGCCGTCCTAGACCAACCCCGGCAGACTCTCCCCTTAATCGGCATCGACTTAGTCGCCCACGCCCTCGACACAAAAACCGCTCCTCCCCCATCCCGCATAGCCCCCGGGACACTACTCCCGAGCGTCATCCTCGCCACCGCCTCCGGCCACCAACCCGGCGACACCATCACCCTCCGCGTCAACGACCACGACCACCAACTTACAGTAACTGCCGTCATCAAATCCGACACCGCCTTCGCCATCGTCGACCTCGGCCTCGCCCAGCAGTTACTCAATCTCCCCGGGAAACTCGACCGGCTCTTAATCGACGCCCCGGAATCTCTCGAACCCCAACTCAAACAAGCCCTCCCTCCCGGACTTACTCTCGCCCCCTTCGGCGCGCGCACCGAAGAAAATCGAAAAATGCTCACCGGCTTCCGTTCCAACCTCATCATCCTGAGTTACATTGCCCTGGTCGTCGGCGCATTTCTCATTTACAACACCATCTCCGTCTCCGTCGTCCGCCGCCGCAGTGAAATCGGCATCCTCCGCGCCCTCGGTATCACTCGCTCTACCGTACTCACCATGTTCCTCGCCGAAGCCGCCCTCTTCGGCCTCGCCGGCATCGCCGTTGGCGTCCCGCTCGGCCGCCTCATGGCCGAAGCCGCCGTCAGCGCCATTGGTGCCACCGTCCAGAATCTCTATGTCTCCAGCCAACCCGGAGCCATCGCCCTCACCCTCTTTCCTTCCCTCAAAGCCATCCTGGCGGGCTTGGTAGTCACTCTCGTCGCCGCCTGGGCCCCCGCCCGCGAAGCCGCCGGCATCGCCCCCGTTGAAGCCATGGCCCGCGGCCGTAAAGACTATGACGCCGGCCTCAACCAATACCGCCAACTCGCCTTCGCCGCCGCTTGTGCCGCCGCCGCTTACTTCGCTGCGCTCGTTCCTCCCATCGGCCGTCGCCCTCTCTTCGGCTATCTCGCCGCCGCCCTCTTAGTCTTAAGTGCATCGCTCGCCACCCCCGCCTTTGTCCACTTCACCACCCGCATTACCCGCGACTTACTCAAGCACTTACTCGGTGTCGAAGCGCTCCTCGCTAGCCAAAGTCTCGATGCCGCGCTGCGCCGCACCGCCGTCCTCATTGCCGCCCTCATCACCGCCGTCGCTATGTTAGTCAGCGTCGGTATCATGGTCGGCAGTTTCCGCGAAACCGTCATCCAGTGGATCGATTCCCAATTACAAGCCGATATCTTCCTCCGCCCCGCCGTCCCCGCCAGTGCCGATCGCTTTCCTACCCTCACCAACGGCATCGCCGAACGCATCCAAGCTCTCCCGATGGTCGCCATGGTCGATCAATTTCGCGCCTACCCCATTTACTTTCGTGGGCTCCCCGTCACCCTCGGCTCCGGCGACGCGAACGTCGTCCGACGCCGTGGCGCTTTCAAGTTACTCGAAGGTGACCCCGAAGCCGCCTACGCCGCCATGCTCAATTCTGACTCCGTCATCGTCAGCGAACCCTTCGTAAATAAACATGGTGTCCACTTGGGTGACACCCTCAACCTGCCTCTCGGCGAACAAATCCACGCCCTCAAAGTCGTCGGCATCTATACCGATTACTCCAACGAACGTGGTTACATCATCATGCACCGCGCCCGCCTCCTCCGCTACCTGCCAGACCCCGCCCCGTCAAACCTCGCCGTCTACCTCAAACCCGGCACCAACCTCCCGCAAGCCCAACGCGCCATCGCCGCTACGCTCGCCGATGCCCGCGTCCTAATTCTGCCCAACCAAACCCTCCGCCGCGAAGCCGTCCTCATCTTCGACCGTACTTTCGCCATCACTTACGCTCTCGAGTTAGTCGCTGTCTTCGTCGCCGTCGTTGGCGTCGCCGGTGCCCTGCTCGCCTTAGTGATTGACCGTCGCCGCGAACTCAGCCTCCTCCGCTTCCTTGGTGCCGCCCGCGCCCAGATCCGCAAACTCATCCTCTGCGAAGCCGGCCTCATCGGCTTACTCTCCGTCACCGGCGGAGTCATCTTGGGCGGGTTTCTTTCCTTAGTCCTTGTCTATGTCATCAACAAACAATCCTTCGGCTGGTCGATCCAATTTCATATCCCCATCGCTATCTTACTCGCTGCATTAATTATCATCTTCACGGCCACCCTCTTAGCCGGCCTCTACCCCGCCCGCGTCGCTCTCTCCTTAAATCCCATCGAAGTGATCCACGAAGAATGAACCACTTACTATTACTCCTCCTCGTTTCATCTACCCTTAATGCTCAATACCGCGTCGCCCTACCCGGTTACAAATACGATTTTCCCCGTGATCATTACAACCACCCCGATTTCCAGACTGAATGGTGGTACTACACCGGCAATCTGAAAGACACTCAAGGCCGCGACCTCGGCTTTGAACTTACTTTCTTTCGCCAAGCTACAGACCGCACCGCGAAACCCTCCACCTGGGCCATTAGAGACGTCTACCTCGCCCACCTCGCCCTCACCGACATCACCGGCCAACGCTTCTTCCATGCCGAGCGCCTCAACCGCCAAGGCCCCGGCCTCGCCGGTATTGACGAAACCCAAAAACGCGTCTGGAATGGTAACTGGCAAGCCACCTTCACCACCGCCAATCAAATCCAACTCCAAGCCATCGATCCCCGCTTCATTCTGAAGCTCACTCTCACCAGCCACAAGCCCCCCGCCATCCACGGTGAAAACGGAGTCAGCCAAAAGGCCCAGGGCCAAGGCCGTGCCTCTCACTATGTCTCACTCACCCGCCTCCAGGTTACTGGCGAAGTCGTCATCGGAGAAGATACCAGAAAGGTCGCCGGCCAGGCCTGGATGGACCACGAGTTCTTCACCCACCAACTCAACCCCGGCCAAACCGGCTGGGACTGGATGAGCCTTCAGCTCAACGACGGCCGCGAGCTCATGATCTTCCAACTCCGCCGCCGCGACGGCTCCATCGATCCCTATTCCAGCGGCACCTTAGTCGAACGCGATGGCAGTACCCGGCACCTGAGCCAAATCAAAATGACCCCCGGCCGCCTCTGGAAAAAATACCCCGTCGAATGGGCCGTCGAGGCCGCCGGACTCAAGTTACTCGTCAAGACGCGCCTTGACAACCAGGAGTTAGTCAGTAAGCAGCCCCAATCTCCCACTTACTGGGAAGGTTCAGTCTCTATCTCCGGCGACGCTACCGGACTCGGCTACCTCGAAATGACCGGCTACGAGAAGCCCTTCAGCTTCCAATGATCACCCAGAAACTCAGCCCGCTCCTCGTTCCAGGGGCTAAACTTGGCGCACATCTGGCCACCATCCACCAGCAGCGCCGCGCCAGTAATGTAACTCGCCGCCGAACTCGCCAGAAACGCAATAGCCTGCGCCACCTCGCGCGGCTCGCCACCCCGCCCCATCGGGATTGCGCGAAAGTAATTCTTCAAAGTCTCGGGCTTCTGAAAGTGCATCTGCGTCAACGGCGTCCGGATCAAGCCTGGGCACACCGCATTCACCC
>JAYVUQ010000038.1:0-3878 GCA_043787785.1 Bryobacteraceae bacterium | reverse complement strand
GCGCGTGGCTGCGTAGTCTTTCGATAGCAGGATTTCTTCGGGGATTTTGGAAAACTTGGGGTCGCCATAAAAGCGGTCTCGATCGGCGAAAGCCAGTTTCACGGCTTCGATTACTATGTGCAGGTATTGTGGGCTATTGTGGCCCATCGATTTGAGGTCGCACCCTTCGAGGATATTGAGTGCCTGATTCATTACGGGGCCTTGGGTCCAGAAACCGGGTTTGACGATTTCATAGCCGTGGAAGGTTGAAGTTCTGGGTGTATCGAATTCGGCTTTGAATCCGGCCAGATCGGATGCGGAGATGAGGCCGCCGTTTGCTTCTGAGAATGCGGCGATGAGTTTGGCTAGTGGGCCGCGATAAAAATAGTTTCGTACTGCTTCGATCTTCTTTGCGCGGTTGCCGCGTTGGCGTTTTTCGGCTGCCACTAGTTCCTTGAGGGTTTTGGCAAGGTCTGGGAGGCGGTAGAGCGAACCAAGCTTTGGCGGGCCGTTGGGGATGAAGAAGGCTTTGGAGGTGGGCCAGAGGTCGAGCACGGGCTGGAAGTTTTTCAGAAAGCCGGAAAACTCTTCGCCAATAGGGAAGCCTTCGGCGTATTCAATTGCTGGCTGCGCTACTTGGGCGAAAGATTTGGTGCCATTGGTTTGGAGGGCGAGCATCAGGCCGTCGAATGCGCCTGGAAGGATGGCGGAGCGAAGTCCTTGGCCGGGAATGGGAGGCATGCGGCCACTCTCTTCCCATGTTTCGGGCTTGCGGGTGTTGTAATAACCGATGGTGGCTTTGGCTGGGGCGGTGCCTACGCCGCTGACAATGGTGGCAGGCTTGCCGTTCATTTTGATTATGAGCGGCATTTCTCCACCGAGGCCGAAGCGGGCTTGTTCAGTTACTGCGGCAGTGAGTGCTGCGGCGACGCCTGCATCAATGGCATTGCCACCTGCGGTGAGCATGCGGAAGCCGGCTTCCACCTCAAAATTATTGGCGGCGCCAACCATTTCGCGGGTGCCGCGAACGGGCGGGAACATGGTGGGTGGATCTGCCAGAAGCGAACCACAAAATGAGAGGGCGAAAATTACGCGGCGGGAAACCATCTATGCATTCTCCAACATTCGGCGGTACTTGCGCAGCAGGTCGAACAGCACGACACCGCCGGCGGTTGCTACATTCAATGAAAATTTACTTCCCAGCATAGGAATGCGAACGAACGTATCGCAACGATCGAGTAGGGGCTGGGTGATGCCGTCAACTTCGTGACCGAAGATGAGGCAGACGGGAAAACGCGGGACCCAGTCGAACAGGTCGACCGATTGGGCACTGGTTTCAATTGCGGTTACTTCGTAGCCACGTGCGTGCAGTTGGTCGACAACAGCGATTGGATCCATGGAATGTTCCCACGGAACGTGGGCTTCAGAACCAAGTGCTGTTTTGGTAATTTCTTTTCTTGGGGGGCAACCGGTGATTCCGCTGAGGTACAGTTTTTCGATAGCTACGGCATCGCCAGTGCGAAAAAAGGAGCCGACGTTGTACATGCTGCGGACATTTTCCAGAAGGACAGTCACTGGAAGTTGCCGAATCTGATCATAGCCCTTGGCGGCTTCGGAGGCAGCAAAGGGAAGGCGTTCACTCATTATTTTTAGTATATCGTTTCAGGGAATATTGCCGGAATAGCGGAACGCTTGCTGGCGCGCGCGGCTCGGTAATTTGCTGCACGCTTAATTTAAACTTGAATTGCCTCGGGAATGGATTTCGCTCCCAGGGTTATTCGTAAATGCCTGGGCGAAGAGCGTCGGCAAGAGTCCCGACGCGGCAGACACGAGTGTCCGCGCCACAATGGACGAACAGCTTGTTGAAATTCGACTGGCGCGCGTGGTTTGGTAAATTAGTTTGGTTGGGAAATTTCGGTTGGCTGGGCGTCTTCAAGCAACGCGCCCGTGGTTGAATTGTGCAAGGCGATCAAGCCATCCTTCATCGCATGATGGGTTTCTTTCATCGCATACATGCGCCGATCGGCTTCAGCAAGCAGTTCTTCGGCGTTGGTGCCATCGTTTGGATATCCGGCCTGACCGACGCTGAGAGAAACTACCTCATGGCCCGTCAGGATTTTTCCTTGCTCAAGGACCATGGTTGAGAGTTGCTTGATGCGTTCTTCAATAATATTTGGTTTTGCCTTGGGGAGTACGATCACAAATTCATCCCCGCCCATGCGCGCAACATAATCCGTACCGCGAAGGAGCGACTTCAAGCCCTCGGCGATCATCTGCAATAACTTATTCCCTTCAAGGTGTCCAAAGCGGTCATTGACTGATTTGAAGCCGTCAAGATCGAGCACCAGTACCGAAAGTGTTTCTCCGTCCAGTTCACAGCGGTGGAGCTCTTTATCCAAATGCAGGAATAAGCTTCGCGCATTCGGCAGATTAGTTAGTGCATCTGTGGAGGCTGTATTTTGGACGATTCGGAATTTTACAGCGTTTTCAATAGCAATTCCACACTTGGAACCGATGGCCAGCAGGACGCGCAAATGATCACGTGAGAATGCGTCATTTTCGGCATGATAAAGAGTGAGGGCACCGATAATATTGCCAACCCCGTGCAGTGGGATTGAAATGGCAGAGCGAAGATTACTGAATTTTTTAGAATCGTTGAGATAGCCGGGTTCCACCGAAGGATTGCCATTAATAATTGGCCGCCGGTTTTCGACAACCCAACCGGAGAGCCCCTGACCGATTGGTATTTCCAGCGAAGAGAACAGCTTGGAATCGCTGCCCATGACAAATTGAGGCACCAGTTTGTCGTCTTTGATCAAATAAAAAGCGATGCAATCGTGCGGAACCACAGTTTTCATTCGAGTTGTTAGCAATGAAAAGGTATCGTCAAGGCTTAGGGAATTGCCCAAGTCTTGAGTAACCTCGAACAAGGTTTGAATTTCCTGCCGTGCGGCGGCGATTGAGGTGATGAAATCGGCTTGTACTGGTTTAACTTCCGGAGCTACACCGTCTGTTGATTCAAAGCCTGCGGCCGGAGCTTCCCCGCGTTCCACTCGAACTTCGGTTGAAAGGCGGCCTTCTTCGATGGAATTGGCGCGAGCCATTTGTTCCAGCTCTTTATATCGGCGCCGGAGTACTTCGACAACTTTTGGATCGAAGCTTTTGCCCGATTCCGAGATAATCACTTCCATGGCTTTATCCAGGGGAATAGCGCGCCTATATTGGCGATCACTAGCTAGAGCGTCGAGGCAATCCACGGCGGCCAGGATGCGAGCGCCAATGGGAATTGCTTCGCCGACGATACCGTCTGGATACCCGCTGCCGTCCCATTTTTCATGGTGATGACGGACGATTGGCACTACTGGGTAGGGGAATTTCACCGACTCCAAAATTTCCGCGCCAACTACGGGGTGAATCTTCATCTTTTCAAACTCTTCGGGAGTGAGCCGGCCAGGTTTAGAGATGATATATTCCGGCACTGCCAATTTCCCGATGTCATGCAATAGAGCGGCTGCCTGAAGGGCGTAGATAAGGTCTTCGCTCAGGTTCAGTTCCTTTGCGATCTCCTGAGCGTATACTTGCACGCGGCGAAGGTGGTCATGCGTGGTCACATCCTTGGCGCCAATCGCCAGAGCCAGGGCTTTAATGGTTCGCAAGTGCAAATCGGCCATTTGCGAAACGTGCCGCTGTTCCTGCTCAAGCCGTCCCAGATATAGCCGGTAAGAACGTTCGACCAGGTAGAGGGTGGGTAACACCAGAACCGAAATTTCCCAACCGACGGACTTCACCAGCACATGAACAAGCCAGGTGAGAAATGCGCCGAACATGTATTGAGGCGCAGTCCAAAAATAATTGTCTTTCCAAAAAGCAAGTACGGGCTTTTCCGCGCACAATGCGGC
>JAYVUQ010000037.1:0-3636 GCA_043787785.1 Bryobacteraceae bacterium | reverse complement strand
TATCATGCCTACGCCGCCATTGCCGCCGGCATGGTGGATTGGGCGCTGGTGGCGGGCGTGGAGAAGATGACCTCGCAGCCGGGGCCCAGGGTAACCGAGATTTTGGCCGAAGCCGGCGACGTGGGCGGCGAAGGACGCGCCGGTGCTACGTTTCCCGCCCTCTTCGCCATGATCGCCCGCCGGCACATGTGCGTCTACGGGACGACGCGCGAGCACCTCGCCGCGGTCGCGGTGAAGAACCATGCCAACGGAGCCAAGAACGCGCTGGCGCATTTGCGCAAGCCGATTACGCTCGAACAGGCGCTCGCCGGCAAGCCGGTGTGCGATCCGCTCACTGTGTATGACTGTTCCCTGGTCTCTGACGGTGCCGCCGCCGTCTTGCTACGCGCCGCTCAACCGGGCGATATCCGCGTGCTGGGGATCGCCCAAGCCTCTGACTATGTCGCGCTCGACCAGAAGCCCGACATCACCACGCTCACCGCCAATACCGTCGCCGCCCGCAAGGCGTTTGCCATGGCCGGCCTGGGGCCGAAGGATGTCGACCTGCTGGAGGTGCACGACTGTTTCACGATCGCCGAGATCCTGGCGCTCGAGGACATGGGCTTCGTCAAAAAAGGCGAAGGAGGCCCAGCGAGCGCCGCCGGCTACACGGCGCTGGACGGCGGGAAGCCAGTGAATACATCAGGCGGGCTGAAGAGCAAGGGGCACCCGGTTGGTGCTACGGGCGTGGGACAAATCTGCGATTTGGTGATTCAGATGCGTGGCGCGGCGGAGCCGGAGCGACAGGTGAAGCGTCGCGAGGTGGGCTTGGCGCAGAACCTGGGCGGTAGCGGCGCTACGAGCGTGGTGACGATTCTGGGGCGATAGCGACTCAACCAACGCTGGGAGCGTCATCTTGCGGGCTGAGCCCTAATTGCTCGCGAAGCCAGGCGCGAGCAAAGGTCCATTCCCGCCGCACGGTGCGCGGGGAGACCTTGAGCGCTTCAGCACTCTCCTCGACGGAGAGACCGCCAAAGAACCGGAGTTCGATGACTTGGCAAGCACGCCGATCCTGCTTTTCCAGCGCTTTCAGAGCATCGTCCAAATCAACCAGTTGGCTGGATTTCTCCACCGTGAAGACCAGGGCTTCGTTGAGAGGCAAAGCCTCCATGCCGCCGCCCCGCTTACCGGCAATGTGCTGGCGGGCATGGTCGACCAGAATGCGGCGCATGATTTGAGAGGCGACGGCGAAGAAATGCGCCCGGTGCTGCCAGGAAGTGGCCTTGATGTTGACGAGCTTCAGGTAGGCTTCGTTCACCAGGGCCGTGGTCTGCAGGGTATGTCCCACTTTCTCGCGCCGCATGTAACGGGCGGCGATGACGCGCAACTCGCTTTGCACCGCGATCACCAACTGATTCTGCGCATCGGTGTCACCTTGCTGGTAGCGATGTAAAAGGACGGTGATGTCTTCAGAAGCATTCATGCCGGCCAGGAATCTCCTACAAACAGAATGTCCTGAGTATACTCCGCACTGTGCGGCCCGAAATGGGGGCTGGTGATTTGCTATCCTGAGAGAGCCTCATGCGGTGAGGTGCGAGAGCTGGTTGAATCGAGCAGTCTCGAAAACTGCCGTACCTTCACGGGTACCGTGGGTTCGAATCCCACCCTCACCGCCACTTATTTTTAACAACCTACAGAAAAACAGCAAAAACGGTGGGCAGCGGTCTGATGATTTGAAAGCATGGGTATGGCTTTCCATGTATGGTCAGCACCTCCGCATCGTGGGAAAGCGCGTCGGTCGGTATGACCCGGGCACCGGAAACTACCAAGCTTCCACAACTCGTACTGGACGATGCCCTGACTACCCGATACGATGCATGGCGGTGGTTTGAGACCGGCGGTCGAATTGTGGCCCGCCAACATTTCAGACTGAGTAGTCGACGCCGGACGTTGGAGTGTTGGGAGTCCAAGACGGCATTTTTTGCATCTACTCCCGATCTAGGGCTTGAGGGCGGATGGCAAAACAGGATAACCGGCCGTAAGCATCGACGTTCGTCTTTCCGTTGATGGAGAAAAACCCTGTCGATTTGATTCGGCCCCTAACGTGCTCTGCCGGAGATCCAATGGGAACTAATCTCTTTCATTTCTATCCTGGGAGGCCAAGTTGATAGCCCAAGGGCGTCAGGCGATCGAATGGTTCGGAGACTTGAGCCTATTCCAGGCGCACGTGATTCGCGAGTGCTTTCGGCGTCCGTTTGAGTTTACGGAAATATTGCGGCAGATGTTTGAGATCGGCTGGCGATCGTCGCCGCTGATTGCCTTGGCGGGTTTGGCGGTCGGTGTGGTGCTCTCCATCCATACCCGGTCGACACTTGAGCGCTTTGGCGCCGAAGCGATGATCCCTACCGCGCTGGCCTTTGCTTTAGTGAAGGAAACCGGCCCGCTGATCACCGGTTTGTTGGTCTCAGGCCGGGTGGGTGCCGGTATCGGCGCCGAACTGGGAGGCATGCGCGTGACGGAACAGATCGACGCGCTTGAATCGCTCGCGGTTGATTCATTTAAGTACCTCGTATTTACGCGCGTCGTGGCCTGCGCCATCGCGCTGCCATTGCTTACCATACTGATGGATTTTACGGGCATGCTGGGGGGCTTCGCGGCGGAGACCTTCATCTCGAACACCTCCTTTCGGCTTTACTTCACGCATTCGTTTAGTAGCTTGGCATTTTCGGACTATATTCCGCCAACGTTGAAAACGGTAGTCTTCGGACTGATCATCGGCAGCACGTCGGCCTTTCTGGGTTACAACGCCACCGGCGGGGCGGAGGGTGTGGGCCGGGCCGCCACCCAGAGCGTGGTGCTGTCGTCGATCTTTCTGATTCTCGCTGATGTGTGGCTGGTGAAGTTCATCCTCTTTGCGATTCCAGGTTCAGTCTGATGAATGAGGCCTGCGCCATTCGTTTTGAAGGGGTGAGTAAGAGCTTTGGCGCGCGCACGGTGCTGCGCGATATCTCATTTACCGTAGAGGCGGGTACGGCTTTCATTCTCCTCGGGCGCAGCGGCACCGGGAAGAGCGTCACGCTAAAACTGATCTGCGGTTTGATTCAGCCCGATGTGGGAAAAATTCAGGTGGAGAATGAGGAGATTACTGGATTGGACAGCACGGCTATGATCCCGATCCGGAAGCAGATGGGATTTCTCTTTCAGAGCTCCGCGCTATTCGACTCGATCTCGGTGGGGGAGAACGTGGCGTTTGCGATGCGGCGCCACACCAACAAGCCGGACCAGGAAATTCATGACTTGGCGCAGAAAGCACTGGATAAGGTGGGCTTGGGCAAAGAATACGATAGTATGCCGTCGAGCCTCTCCGGCGGGATGCGCAAGCGGGCCGGGCTGGCGCGTGCGCTAGGCCTTGAGCCTTCCATCCTGTTGGTCGACGAGCCCAGCGCAGGCTTGGACCCGATTACTTCGTCGGAGATCGATGACCTGCTCTTGACGATCAAGAAAGACCACCGCACCACGCTGGTGGTGGTAACCCACAACATTCCCAGTGCCCGCACCGTCGGCGATCGTATGGCGTTTCTGGATGAAGGCCGCATACTCGCGGAGGGGACGGTCGACGAGTTGGAGAAAAGTGAACATCAAATGGTGCGGGACTTT
>JAYVUQ010000036.1:0-11755 GCA_043787785.1 Bryobacteraceae bacterium | reverse complement strand
TTGCGTGATCGCTTGCATGCCAAGCTCGCTACCATCGAAGAATCGTACGTCAACGGCGGCATGGACCATCGCCTGCCGCACAACTTGAACATGAGCTTTGCTTATGTGGAAGGCGAAAGCCTGCTGATGGGCATTAACGATATCGCCGTCAGTTCCGGTTCGGCATGCACCTCGGCCACCCTGGAGCCCAGCTATGTGCTGAAGGCTTTGGGCCTGGGTGACGACTTGGCGCACACGTCGATCCGCTTCGGCATCGGCCGCTACACGACTGAGGAAGAGATCGATTACGTGGCCAATAAGATGATCGAAGTGGTGGAGAAGCTCCGTGAGCTTTCGCCGCTCTGGGAAATGTTCAAGGACGGTGTCGACTTGAGCAAGGTGGAATGGGTTGCGCACTAAATCGCGCTTGAAAAACTAAAAAGAGGACAAACAAAATGGCTTACTCCGATAAAGTTCTTGACCACTACAATCATCCGCGCAACGTGGGAGCGCTCGACAAGAAAGACCCCAACGTGGGCACCGGCATGGTGGGCGCGCCGGAGTGCGGCGACGTGATGAAGTTGCAGATCAAGGTGAATCCCGAAACCGGCGTCATCGAAGATGCGAAGTTTAAGACCTTCGGCTGCGGTTCGGCCATCGCCTCTTCGTCCTTGGCCACCGAGTGGCTGAAGGGCAAGAGCGTCGACGAAGCGCTGGCCATCAAGAACACCGACATCGTGACGGAACTGGCTTTGCCGCCGGTGAAGATTCACTGTTCGGTGTTGGCCGAAGACGCCATCAAGGCAGCGATTGATGACTACAAGGCTAAGTCCTCGCAGCCGGTACACGCGGGCGCGACGGTTTAAGGGAGTCGTTTATGGTTAGTGTTACTCCCAAAGCTGTCGGTAAAATCCGCGAGGCCTTCTCCCGGGAAGGCGTCGCGGGAGGCCTGCGCCTGGGCGTCTTGGGCGGCGGCTGCTCTGGCTTGAGCTATCAGTTTAAGTTTGACCCGAAGCCCCGCGCTAACGATAACGTGTTGGCCTTCGACGACGTGCAGGTGTTTGTCGATCCGAAGAGCATGATCTTCCTGGACGGCATGACGCTCGATTGGAAAGATTCGCTGATTCACTCGGGCTTTGTATTCGAGAATCCGAACGCCAAGAAAAGCTGCGGCTGCGGCACGTCCTTCACGGCGTAACATGGCCGATTATTACGGGTCGCTTGACCTGCCGCCGCTCCAACTCGACCTGAACCTGGCCGACCTCGAGCGGCGTTTTCATGCTGCCAGCCGCCGTTGGCATCCGGATCGCTTTGCCCGCGCTTCTGCCGCCGAGCAACAAGCCGCACTTGACGCGAGTTCGGTTCTGAACGACGCCTACCGCACTCTGCGCGATCCACTTCGCCGTGCCGAATACGCGCTGAAGCTGGCGGAGTTAAACATCGGTGACCAAGGCAACAAAGACGTGCCGCCGGACTTGCTGGAAGAAGTGTTTGAGTTTAACATGACGCTCGAAGAAGCGGACGAGGACGAGATCCGGGCCGCGCGCGAGCGTTTTGAAACGATGCGCGACGCGATCGACCAGCAGATGCAAAAGCTCTTCGTGGCGCATGACGCCGTCCCGCAGCGCGAGACGCTGGAAGAATTGCGCGGCTTGCTGAACCGCCGCCGTTATATTGCCAACCTGATTTCCACCGCCTCCGGCGAAGGCATTCGCCACTGACTCCATATGGGTACTTTTCAAATCGATTTTGGGACTCCGCAGAAATCCCCACGCATCATCGGCATTGACCTCGGCACGACGAATTCACTCGCCGCCTATCTCGATGCCACCGGCACGCCGCAAGTGATCCCCGGCGCCGATGGCCAGCCGCTGGTGCCGAGCGTGGTGCATTATCCGGCCGAAGGCGCGCCCATGGTGGGCTACGCGGCCATCGAAAAGCTGAAAAGCGATCCCGCGCGCACGGTCTATTCCGCCAAACGTCTCATGGGCCGCGCGCTGGCCGATATCGCTGGTGAGAACCTCACCTATGCCCTCGACGCGGCGGCCTCGGCCCAAGTGATTCATCTCGCCATTGGCGGCCAACTCCTGACGCCTCCCGAAGTGGGCGCGGCCGTCCTGCGCGCGCTCAAGCAGAACGCGGAAGCTCACCTGGGTGAGCCGGTAACGCAGGCCGTGGTGACCGTTCCCGCCTACTTCAACGACGCGCAACGGCAAGCGACGAAGGATGCAGGCCGCATTGCGGGCCTGGAGGTGCTGCGCCTGGTGAACGAGCCCACCGCCGCCGCGCTCGCCTATGGCCTGGACAAGCGCAAGCAAGGCATCATCGCCGTCTATGACCTCGGCGGTGGCACTTTCGATATTTCGATTCTGAAGCTGCATGAAGGCATCTTCGAAGTGCTCGCCACCAATGGCGACACCCACCTCGGCGGCGACGACATTGACCAATTGCTGCTGCAAGTGGCGCTTGAGGATCTCGCCAGCGAATGGAAGCTGGATCTGTCGAAGGATGCCCATGCCTATCAGAGCCTGCGTCAAGCCGTCATCGCCGCTAAGCACGCGCTCAGCACCGCCCCCGCCGTTTCGCTCGAGTTCCCCTGGCAGGGCCGTGATTACCGCCGCGAGCTGACGCGAGACACCTTCGACCGACTCATCCTGCCGATCGTTGAACGCACCATGGGCCCTTGCCGCCGCTGCTTGGCCGATGCCGGCGTCACCGTCGAACAGATCGACGAAGTGGTTCTGGTGGGCGGCTCGACGCGCATTCCCCTGGTCCGTTCCGCAGTGGAGAATCTCTTTCGCGCGCGCCCACACACCGAACTGAACCCCGACCAAGTGGTCGCCTTGGGCGCCGCCGTGCAAGCCGGCATTCTCGCCGGCGACGTGCAGGATACGCTGCTGCTCGACGTCACTCCTCTATCGCTTGGCCTCGAAACCATGGGCGGCGTGGTTACTAAGCTGATCCATCGCAATAGCACCATCCCGGCCAGCGCCACCGAAACCTTCACCACCGCCATCGACGGCCAGCGTAATGTACTGATCCATGCCGTGCAGGGTGAACGCGAGTTGGTGAAGGATTGCCGTTCGCTGGCGCGCTTTGACTTGAAGGACATCCCGCCAATGCCGGCTGGCTTGGCCAAGATCGAGGTCCGCTTCCTGATCGATGCCAATGGCATTTTGAATGTGTCAGCCAAAGAACTGCGCTCCGGCCAGCAGCATTCAATGGAGGTGACGCCCAGCTACGGCCTTACCGACGATCAGGTAGAGGCTATGATCCTCGCTTCGATTGAGCATGCCGAGGACGACTTCCGAGAGCGCCAAGTTCGGGAAGCCCGCGTGGAGGCCGACCAGATTCTCGCGGCGATCGACAAGGCCAAGGCCAACGCCGCCTGGGATGCGTTATCGGCCGCCGATCGCGCTGCCGTCAGCCTGGCCACCAATCAGCTCTTGCTCGCCTATCACGGCGACGATCACGAACTGATCCTAAGCAAAACCGAAGAGCTTAACCAGGCCACCCATCCCCTGGCCGAAAGCATGATGAATACCGCCGTGCAAGGCGCACTCAAAGGAACCAAGATATGACCGGCCTCTCCTGGGATCACATTGACGACCTCGGCCTTTCGCTCTACGAAGCCCACCCCGACACCGACCCGCTGACCGTCCGCTTCACCGACCTTCACAAGTGGATCACCGAACTACCCGACTTTGCCGACGATCCGCTCAAGTCCACCGAAGGCAAGCTGGAAGCGATCCAGATGGCCTGGTACGACGAGTGGAAAGATAACCAATAACCGGCGAAGATTACCGGCCCGGCAGCCCGAAGGTCATAATCATTGACCCCACTGCCAACGTCACGTACTGCCGCCCGTCCACCGCATAGGTCATTGGCGACGTCTTAATGGTCGCGTTCAATGGCAATCGCCATAGCGTCTTGCCGTCGCGCTCGTCGGCGGCAACCAGGTAGCCGTTGGGGTCGCCGTAGAACAGCAACCCTCCCGCCGTGCCCAGGATGCCCGCCACCCGCTTGCCGTCAATGGGACCCTCCTGCGGAATCTCCCAGGCGATCTTTCCGGTCTCAATGTTGAGCGCGCGCAGGTACTTCTGGCCCGGATCCTCTGGCGGCCGCATCGTCTTCCAACTGCCGGGGCCCAGCTTCACCGTGCATCTCTCCGAAGCCATCACATAGTAGAGGCGCGTCACCGGGCTAAACACCGTGCCGTTCCAGTTGGTGGCGTGGTCCGGGCAACTCAAGTCGCTCTCTGGCTGCCGCACCGGACGCCCATCCGCGCCAATGCTGCTGGCCCAAGTGAGACGGTGCATGAAGGATTTGGCCAATAGCAACTCGCCCTTCGTTCGATCGAAGACGTAGAAGAAGCCATTGCGGTCGGCATGCAGAAGCAGCTTGCGCGCCTGGCCCCGGTACGTCGTATCCACCAGCACATTGGGCTCCGTGGCATCCCAGTCATGTACGTCGTGCGGCGTGAACTGATAGTGCCACTTCCGCTGGCCGGTGGCCGGATCGAGCGCCAGCACGCAGTTGGTATAGAGGTTGTCGCCGCCGCGTTCGCGATCGTCCGAATCGGGCCAAGGGTTGCCCGTGGCCCAGTAGAGCGTATCTGTGCCAGGGTCATAAGAGCCCGTCAACCAAGTGGCACCGCCGCCCAGTTGGTACGAAGTACCTTGCCAGGTTTCGACCCCCGGCTCGCCCGCCGTAGGGACGGTCCAATGCCGCCAGACGCGCTTGCCGGTCGCCGCGTTATAGGCATCGAGGAAACCGCGAATCCCCCAATCGCCTCCGGCCACTCCGACGATCACCATGTCTTTGACGATCAGCGGCGCAATGGTGCCGCCGTACTTCTGCGGCTCGTCCGGCAGGGTGACCTCCCATACCAGGCTCCCCGTTATGCGATTCAGCGCGAGTAAGTGCGCATTGTCGGTGACCAGGAAGACGTTGTCGCCCAGGATGGCGACGCCGCGATTGGTGCCGAGCGATGGGTCCGACACCAAGCCCGGAGTGCGTGGCCGCGAGTAATGCCAGATCGGCTGCCCCGTGCGGGCAGCGAGGGCGAAGGCCTGGTTCGGCCCGGTGACGTACATGATGCCGTCGGCAACAATCGGTACGGTCTCGAGCCCGAAGTAGCGCATGTTCTCGCGGTAGTAAGGCGTGTCCGGCAGAAACTGCGCCCAGAGCGGAATGGAGAAGGTCCACTGGAGCGCGAGCTGGTTGACGTTCGCCGCATTCACCTGCTTCAGAGGGCTGTAGCGATTGCCGCTGAGGTTGCCATTGTAAGTCAGCCAGTCGCCGGGCGGGGGATTGACGATCCTCGCAAAGTCGATGCCCCCGCGGTTAGTTTCGCCGACCGCCTGCCCGGTTACTCCCGTCAGCCGACTCAGATAAGCGAGTAAGTTCTGTAACTCATCGCTCGAGGCCTTCAGCGCCGGCATCAATGAGGCTTTCTCCTCCGTCATCCGTGCCACTTGATCGATGCGAATCGGGCGTAGGCCGCCTTTGAGATCCTGCACCACCAAATCAAACCGGCTGCGGCTGCGCAGAAAGCCTCGCAGCGTGCGCCCATCGCGCAACTGCAACGTAGCCAAGCCATAGCCGGGTACGATGTGCGCGCTAGGCTCCAGCAGTGACTCGCGAAGCTGGTCCACCGTGAGCGTGCGGGCCACCTGCGACAGGTCCGGCGCCATGGCCGTCCCGGAACCCGAGACCATATGGCAGCTTGCACATTGTTTTGAAAAGAAGGCTTGCCCCGCTGCCGTGTCGCCGTTCACCGGCGCTTCGGCGGCAGTAGCGTTGAGCGAGGTCACCAGCGCGGCCAGCGCCTCCACGGTCGCTGCGGGCAAAATGAAGGCGGGCATACCCGCAGCAGGCACGCCCTTCTGAATCACCGTGCGCAAGCTCGCCAGCGACCGCTTCTTCAGCCGCAGATTTCCCGCTAAACCCGGGCCCTGCTGAGTGCCCAGCGCATCGGCCCCATGACAACCGGCACAGAGTTTCGCGTAAGTCTGCTTCACGTCGGGGGCTTGCGCCCACAGGCTTACGCCCAGCAGCGTCATCCCCAGCAGAAGATGTGTCGACAGCTTACTTCACCTTGCCCAAGCGCCGGTAATACTCGGCCACCGCATCGCTGTAGCCTTGCGGGATCTTGCCGCCCGTACCCGTCTTCACTTGGCCGGAGTTCTGCTCCTCCACTTGACGGCGTAACTGCACCTCAAGCTGCTCCATCGCCGGCAGAACTTGCGAACGAATGCGCTCCACTAATTCTGGATTGCCGGGGAACTTCGATGGGTCAATCTGTTGCATTTGGCGAATCAACGCCTCGACATCCTTGCCGAGGTCATCGCCGTTGCCGTTCTGCTGAGCTTGCTGCTGCTGGCCAACGGCCTGCCGCAGTTGCTGCAAGTCGCGCAGACCCTCGCGGTAAGTGCGTTCAAGGCCATTCAATCCGCCGTTCGGCAGTTGCGCTTGCCGGTCGCCATTATTCATGGAACCAAACTCGCCCCGCCTGTCGCTGCCGCCGCCACCACCCTGACCGCCCGGCTGCCCTCCGCCCTGGCCACCCTGCATGCCGGGCTGCTGACCGCCCCGGCCCTGGCCCTGACCCTGGCCCTGACCCGGTTGACCCTGCTGGCCCTGACCCTGGCCCTGGCCCGGTTGACCCTGTGGACCCTGCGCCTGACCTTGGCCCGGTTGCCCTTGCTGGCCCTGGCCCTGCTGGCCCTGTTGTCCCTGCTGACCCTGGCCTGGCTGCTGCCCCCCTTGGCCACGCTGACCCTGCTGTTGCCCCTGACCGGCCTGCTGGCCCTGGCGCGCCAACTGCTCCATGCGCGTCCGCACATCTTCCAGCCGATTCAGAGCGTTTTCAATGCCCGGCTTGCCCGAGCCTTCTTTCTCATTGCCGGCGCCGTCGGCCGCGTCCTTAATGCGGTCCTTCAGTTGGTCGAGTGCGCGGGTTACCGGTTGTTCGCGCATCCACATCTGCTCGCGCGTGCCCGGCTGGTTGCCGTAGCCACGCTTCAGATACTCGCTCATGTACTTCATCTTGAGCGATACGTCTTCGGCATCCAGTTCGCCCAGCGCTTGCCGCACTTTGTTCGATGCGCCCTTCTTGGTGGAAGCCAGTTCGCGCGAGGCGTCCTTCAAGTCCTTCTCCAGTCGATTGTAGTCTTCCATCAACTTGAGCTTCTCGTCGCCCATCCGCTCGTTCTTTTCCTTGTCAACGGGCGTGGGCTGCGCGGCGGCCGCGCCTTGGCGTCCTTGCATGCCAAAGGTCTGGTTCATGCGATTGGCAAAGTCCTTCTGGCGGTTGGCCAGGTCGGCGGTGCGTTGCGCCAGTTCACCCAGTTGCGAGTTGGCGTCCTGCTGGCGCATACCCCGCAACATGTCGCGCGCTTCGCCTAATCGTTCAGCCGCGCGCCGCGAGTCGGCACTCGATTCGCCGCCCCGGCGCATGTCTTCGGTAGCGCGCGACAAGCGGTCCAGCGCTTGCTTGATTCGCGGATCGATCTGCTCCCGCTGACCGCTCCGTGCCTGTTGCTGTTGCTGCTGGGGTTGCCGCTGCTGCAGTTGTTGCATCTGCTGGCGAGCCTGCTGCTGGCCGGACTGCCCAGCCTGACCCGCCTGGCCCGGTTGCCCCTGCTGACCTTGCTGACCCTGCTGACCTTGCTGACCCTGTTGACCCTGCTGCGACTGGCTGTTCGCCTGCGGCGACTGCTCGCCGCGCGTCAACTGCTCCATCTGCCGCTGCAACTGCTCTGCCTCGCGCCGCAGCATCTCCTGCTGCCAACGCTGTTGCGGCGTTAACTGATTCTTCTGCGCTTGCTGCGCCAACTCCTGCTGCCGCTTCGCCAACTGCTCCAAGCGTTGCAGGGCTTCGTCAACGGCCTTCTGCTTCTGGCCGCCGGACGCCGATTGCTGCCCCGTCTCATACTGATTCTTTTCCGTATCGAGTTCGAGATCGAAGAGATTCTCGAGGTCGCGGCCACTACCGCCCCCACCCCCGCCGCCGCCCTGCTGGCCGAACGCCACTTGAATGTCGCGGCGTCGCGCCTCGGCGCGCATCAGGTATTGCAAGGCTTTCTGCTCATGGGGCAGCGCATCCTTAAAGCCCTTCACCTTCAACTTGTCGGAGGCCGAACCCATCTCGCTCGCCGCTGACTCCATCTCCTTCACCAGCGCCGCAAACGCTTCGCCGGCTCCGGTCAATTCGCGGCTCTTCATGCGCTTAGCCAAGCTCGCAGCCTGTGCCTGCAGCTTGCTCTGCATGTCCGAGAGGAACTTCGCGTTCTCGTCCTGCAGCGCCTTGTTCTTCGCGCGCACCTCGTTCCACGTGGCGGCGATGATCTCCTTCTGCCGCTTCGAAATCTCGTCGTCCTTCTCTTCTTCGCCGCCACCACCACCGCCGCCCTGTTGTTGCGACTGCGTGTAGTTGCGTTCAAAGGGCTGGGCCTCAATAAAGTAGATATCGGTTTGCGCCTGAGATTTGGCGTCGCGGGCCACCGCGTACAGCGCCACAATGTCGCCCGGAATCAGCTTAAAGTCCTCCAGCGCCATCAGGTGCTTGCCGTTCACGGTCTTCGCACCCTTGCCCGGCAGCATATTTACCGTCCGCTCTTCGCCGCCATTGACGGTGTAGTGCAGCTCCACCGCCTGCAAGCCGAAATCGTCTTCCGCCGTCAATTCAATCGGCACTTCTTCCAGCGGATTGGCCTTCGCATCGCGGCCCGGCTTGGTTAAGCGAATCGTGGGTGGTAACTCGGCCTTGGCCTCGATGAAGTAGTCCTCGCTCAGCCGCACGGCTTGCCCTTGCTCAATCGCCGCCACGTAGTACATGCCGTCGCGCTCCACGGCCACCTTTGCCGAAATCCAGCCCTTCTCGCCCGCCACCAACGGAATCCGCAGGCCGTCCTGCATAACCAGCACCCCATTAGTTAGCGGCTTATCGGTCAAAATCTGCACCTCGGCTTCGGTGCCTTGCACCGCGCGCAAGTCGCCGCTGGTCTCATCCACCGCCGGTTTCAAGCCCGTCCACGTCGGATAGCGATAGGCCACCCGCAGTTTCTTCACTCCGGGCAAATCAATCACCGTAAACTTGAATTCCTTCGAGCGCGTGCCCGAAGCTTCCACAAAATAATCGACTGACTCCGGCAAATTGGCGAATAGAAACTCATAGCCGCCCAGCTTCGCTTGATTCAACATCGGCGCGGATTCCCATTTGGTTGAGCCCTTGTAGCGCGCATGCAGCTTCACTTCGTTGGCCGTAAAGCCCAGCAGCCGGGCCGTCACCGTCTGGTCGCTCTTGCGGCGCACCAGTTGGTCGCCCGGCATCACCACAATTTCGTAAAAGGGCCGCGTATTCGCCCGTGGCGTCGCACCCCACAGCAGCGCCGCCCCGTAACCCAGATAGCCCGGGCCCGCACTAATCAGCCACATCAACACGCCCAACGCTGCCACGCCCGCCGAACCCAACGCCGCAATCCACGGCGTGCGCGACACTTCGCTCGGATGCGCGTGTTCGGCCACCTTCATCGCGTCCGAGGCCACCAATTCGAGAAACGGATTCCCGCGCTCCTTCTGGTCAACGCAGGTGATCAGCTTCTCTTTGAACTCCGGGAACCGGGCTTCTACCCGCTGCGCCGCGCGCCGCCGGTTCAAGGCGATCAGCGGCAGCACCACGCCGAAAGTAACGGCGAAAGCGATGGTTAGAAATAGGAGGAAGCGCGACCACGTCAAGGCCGGTGGCGCGAATTGGAAGGCGTTGGCGATCCATACCAGGGCGACGGTGGCGAACAGGGCGGAGAGGCCCGCGATCGCCGCGCCACGTGCAATCGCCGAGACCAGCAACCGTTGCTCGATCCGTCGTAGATATCGCTCCAGTTCGTCCAATGGCCGCATGCGGACCTCCTCTTAGTAATTCCAGCTTACTCTCTTACGCACCCGGTCGTTCCGTCTTCAAGTACTGGTGCGCAAACAAACTCTCGGCCACCGTTACGCCTAGTAACATCAAGGCCAACCACCACCAAAAACTCCAAGGCTTCTGCTCGTCGGGTCCGCCCGCCGCCTGAGTTCCGGTATCGGTGCCCATCTTCTGCCAAATCTCCACCGTCTCTTTGGGCAACACCGACAAGTCGCTCTCGCGCCGGTCGGCATTCACCGCCACCAACTCGCGGCCGCTCTGCCGGCCCACTTCCCAAAATCCCTCGCGCGCCAAAGTCAAAGTCGGCGCCTTCACTGACTCTTCGAGCGTCAACGCCCGCTTGCCCGCCGGATCCAGCACCTCGACGCTCACCTGCCGCGTCGGCTTCGCTGCGTCGCCCGGAGCGCGCAGCTCGAGAAACGAGTCCACCACGGCGGAGGCGGGCCGTTCATCGGCATTGCTCAAGTAAAGTGCCGTCTGCTCCACGAACGGAACGAAAGATGGATTCAAGGGGAAATCGTTAGCGATGTTGTCGAAACTGCTGCTGAAGAACAGCACGCGCCCTTCGCCCATCGTGCGTTCGGCCAGCAATGGCGTGCCCTCGTTTAGCCGGGCCAGCAGGCGCAGATTCGTCGTTTCCACACGAACCGCCTGGTAGAACTTTACGCCCTCCAACCGGTCTGCCCGTTGAATGGCCGGGTGCGTGGCATCGGGCTTAATCACGGTAAGAAAGCGTTCGCCCGAACGCGACGCGTACTTCGATTGTTCCACCTTCGCCTCGAGCACCGGCACCCGTTCCTGGCCCGCGATGCCGGGCCCCGCGGTGATCAGCAAGCGGCCGCCATTGGTGACATGGCGCTTCAGGGCATCGATAAAAGCTTCGGGCAGAAAGGCCGGATCGTTCAGCACGACAAAGGCAAACTTACCCGGGTCGATACCGCTGGTCTGGTCAGGCGTCACCTCATCAATGGCAAAATTCGAAGTGCCGGTCGCCTCCAGGGCGCTCTTAAAGTAGAAAGCACTGCGCGCTTGCCTCGCTTCGCGCACGTAAAGAATGCGGCGCGAGTCGGCGCGCTCAATCGCAAAGCGAAAGACGTCGTCGGCGGCCAGCGCGTCGCCGCCTTCAATGCGTACCTCGCCGCGCGACCAGCCATAAGGCGCTTCCAGGCCCAGAAAGTCCACCGTTACGCGGCCATTGGCGGCAATGGTGGCTAACTTCGCCGCCTGTTGCCGGCCGTTCAGCCACAGCGACACTGGCTTCTTCGCCGCAGGCGTGTCGTATCCGGTAATCGTTACCAGGATCTTCGTCGCCTTGGGGTCGCCCATGGTTCGCGGTGCTTGCACGCTTTCCACGGCCCAATTCTCGTGCTTACTGGGCGCAATTTCGTGCGTTACTAACTTCGTCATCGGTCCCAGCTTCAGGTCATTAAAGCCCGGCGGCAACGACGATTTCTGGATGTCGCTAAAGAAATGCACTTCCACCGGTTGCTTGGCCGCTTCCGCCAGCGAGCGCAAAGTCCGCGAGAGTTCACCCAGCGAGCCACGGCCATCGCCGGCCTCAATGGAGGCAATCGCCCCCAGTAGCTCGGACTTCTCCTGGATCGCTTGCGTCAGTAACTCGGTACGGCCAGAAAGCGCGATCACTTGGCCGCGGTCACTGGCGGAAATGGAATTCACCACCGTGCGCGCCCCAGCCTTGGCGCGTTCGAGCGCATCGCCCGCCCGCATCGAAAAGGACCGGTCCACCGCCACAATCACCAGTTTGGTGCCCGAAGCAATCGCCGACGGCGACCGCCGGATAAATGGATTCGCAAAGGCCAGGGCCAACAACGCCAACACGGCCAAGCGCAG
>JAYVUQ010000035.1:0-7606 GCA_043787785.1 Bryobacteraceae bacterium | reverse complement strand
ACTCCAACCACGGAGCCACTAGCGCCCGCGCGGCTGGCCTCGAGGTCTTGAAGATTGCCAATCCTCAGGAACTCGAAAAAAGCTTACGGGCGAGATTGTTCGCGAGTTGACATAATACATGTTATCAGAAGCGCAATTCCTGCGGACCTCCCGAGGCTCTAGCCCCTCCCAATAGGTCTCCGCGTCCAGCCCGTCTCCGGCGGCACCCAGGAGAATCCGGGCTGGCACTTCCAGTTCGGGAAATTCGAGCTTACGCCCCCCGGCGCTTCACATCAATATTCAGCCGCTTGATCTTCTGGTTCAAGGTCGACAGCGGGATCCGTAACACCTCGGCCGCCTCGGTTTGCGACCAGTTCGCCGAGTCCAGCGCTTCCATGATCCGTGTCCGTTCGAAGTCCGCCACCACCTCATACAGCGACGCATCCGGGGCCAGATTTCCCGATGCATCCCGCCGGATGCGCAGACCGCCGGCTTGCAAAAGATGGTCCGGAAGCACATCCGCTCCCACCATCGTCGCCGAGGCCAGCACCACCGCCCGCTCCACCACATTCTCCAGTTCGCGCACATTGCCCGGCCAGCTATGGTCGATCAACACTTGCATCGCCTCCGGATCGAACCGCAGTTGAGTCTTACCGTTCTGGCCGATCATCTTCTCGTTCTCGCGGCAATAGACGTTAAAGAAGTGCTCCACCAGCGGCGGAATGTCTTCCTTCCGGTCGCGCAACGGTGGCAAATGAATCGGGATCACGTTCAGCCGGTAGAAGAGGTCCTCGCGGAACTTGCCTTCCTCCACCAACCGCCGCAGGTCGGCGTTGGTCGCCGCCACGATGCGCACATCCACCTTCATCGTCTCGTTCGAGCCCAACGGCATGAACTCTTTTTCCTGAATCACCCGCAGTAGTTTGGCCTGCGTCTCGGCCCCGATTGTCCCAATCTCGTCAAAGAAGATCGTCCCGCGATCGGCCATCTCGAAGTAGCCCTTACGCGAACTCACTGCGCCGGTGAAGGCGCCCTTCATGTGGCCAAACAGCGTCGACTCCAGCAAGTCCGGCGGCAGCGACCCCGAGTTCACCGCCACAAACATCTGCGACGCCCGCGCCGAATTGGCGTGGATCGCCTTGGCGATCACCTCTTTGCCGGTCCCCGTTTCGCCCGTAATCAGCACTGTCGACCGCGTCGGCGCCACCTGCGCCACCATGTCCAGCACCCGGATCATCTTGTCGCTTTTACCGACAATGTTCGGAAACTCGTAACGTTGCTTCAGCGCCCGCTTCAACTGCACATTCTCGCTGGCCAAGCGCCGCGCGTGAATCATCCGCCCGATCTCGATGATCAACTTGTCGTTGTTCCAGGGCTTTGAGAAGTAGTCGTTGGCCCCGGCCTTCACCGCCTGCACCGCCACCTCGATTGACCCATAGGCGGTAATCAAAAAGATCGGCGTCTCGTTGTCGCGCTCACGCAGTTCGGTGATCACATCGATGCCGCTCTTGTCCGGCAGCATCAGGTCTAGTAGCACGAGGTCATACTGCGTCGCTTCCACCCGCGCGATGCCCTCGTTGGCCGTTGCCGCCAACTCCACCTGATAGCCCTCCAGCGTCAACAAAGCTTCGAGCGATTCTCGAATATCGGCCTCGTCATCGATCACCAGAATCCGGCCATGAACAGCGTCTAAGATGACGTCATCGGGTGGCAAATCTGCCAGGGGGATGCGGGTAGTGCGGGGTTCAGACATTCTGCAAGTGGCGCGCCGAAGGGAACTCGAGTTGGAACCTGGTGCCAACTCCCGCCCGGCTATCCACCACAATGGACCCGCCGTGCTCTTGCACAATACCATACGATACCGACAAGCCCAAGCCAGTTCCCTTCTTCGCCCCTTTGGTCGTGAAAAAGGGGTCGAAAATGCGCGGCAGAATCTCTTCCGGAATGCCGCTCCCGTTGTCGGCCACCTCAATGCGCGCCGTCTGCTCACTGATGGCGGTAGTGGAGATGGTCAACTGCTTCCCTTCTCCGTTTACCTTCCCGTCCATCGCATCGCGCGCATTGATGAACAGGTTCAACAGCACCTGCTGCAACTTGCCCGAATTGCCGCGCACCGGCGCCACGCCCTTGGCCAGGTCTAGATTCACAGAGATGTTGGCCTCGCGCAATTGATGGTCAATCAGAGACACCGTATCGCGCACCAACCGGTTCAAGTCCACATCGCATACTTCAGTCGTCGAGGTCCGCGAGAAGTTTAACAACGAGTTCACAATTTCGCTCGCCCGGAACGTCTGCTTGGCGATCTTTTCGAGCAACACTGACTTCGCCACGTCTCCACTCACCTGCTTGGCCAGCATCTGCGCATAGGTGGAAATCACCGCCAGCGGCGTATTCACCTCATGCGCCACGCCCGCCGCCAGCAACCCTATCGAACTCAGCTTATCGGCCTGCACCAGTTGCCGTTCCAACTCCGACCGGTCGGTAATATCGTCAAACAGAATGATGCGGCCAATCTGCACGCCGTCTTTCGATACCAGCGGCGCAATCGCGATATTCAGGATCGCCTCGCGCTGCACCGGAGCCACGGCCACCGCCACGCCACCCTGAGGCTGAGCCTGGGCCTGAGTCTGGGCCTGGCTCATCCCCTGCCGCCCATGTCCATTCGTGCCCATCGGCTTCGGCAAGCGCAAACGGAAGCGTTCAATGTGATGGATGCCCATCTCGCCGCGCAGTGCCGCCAGACGATCGGCCAGTTCCACGGGCAACAAGTCCCGCAACCGACGTCCCACCGCCCGCTCCCGTCTGATGCCCGTGAGCCGCTCGATCTGCCCGTTCCAACTCTCCACCCGGTCGTCCAAATCCGCCGCCAGAATGCCTACATTGATCGACTCGACGATGTTCTCGCTAAAGTCCTTCAGCCGCTCGTACTCGTCCACTTTGCGCTGCAAAGAGTTGTACAGCCGCGCATTCTCAATCGCAATGCCCACATAGCCCGACAACGTCATCAACAATTCCACGTCATCGCTGGTCAAGAAGTCGCCTTCAATCGTCCGCGATACACCCAGGTACGCAATCGTCCGCCCGCGCACCGCGCACGGCATATAATAAGTCAAATCCAAGTCGCCAATCGTCTGCCGTACGCCCGGATCCAGGTGCTGAAACAGAATGTCCAGGTTTGTGCGCGTGCGTTCAAAAAACAGATACGGCTTGTCGCTCGCCGCATCGAGGAACGCCAGATCCTGATAGTCGGGCACCTGCTGCGACCGGTTCCCCGCCGCCAACGTCAACGCAAATTGCCCGTCCTCATCGGCCAGAAAGAAGGCCAAGTGCTGAATCGACAAGGTCCGCAGCAACCGTTCCGCCGTCGACGACAGCATCTGCTCCAGGTCCGTCTCCGAACTTAAATCCCGCGCAAAATCAATCAGCGTGCGCCGGTAGTTGTAGCTCTCTTTGTAAAAGAAGTAGCGATCCAGGTTCTCCTGAATCCACTGCCGTATCGGCTGGAAGACAAACGTCGCAATCACGATCAGGATGCCGAAGCCCGACGGGCTCAGCTCTTCCAGCTTTCCTAACCGGGTTACCGAATACACCAACCCGTAGAAAATGGTCAGCACCGACAGCGTCGCCAGCGTGTAAACATAACCTTGCTGGAAGATCACATCCACGTCCATCAACCGGTAGCGTGCAATCGCATAAGCCCAGGTGAGCGGAATCAGCGCCAGTGAGAAGATGCTCAGTTCGGCGATGCCCGAGGGTACCGAACCCCAGGCATAAGGCAACGCGTAGAACAAGGCAAACGGTAAGATGCCCAGCACCGCGCCGTTGCGCACCCACTTCATTTGCTGCCGCAGAATGGAGTCGTCCACCTCTCGCTGTCGCCACGCAATCACCCCCGCGCCCAGCAGGTACAACAGAACCAGGAAGCCCATCCAGAACCGGTCCAGCGCCCAGCGCAATTGCCCCAACGGCGTCGCCACCTGAACGAGACCCGTCCCCAGCGCGAACGTCACCCCCACCAATGCCAACGCCGGCGCATACAGCACCGCCGAGCGCCAGAATCCGCGCCAACGCCGGTCAGGCTCGGGGTACGTCAGGCAAAAGTGCAGGAACAATGTCGGCGCCAGATACCCCGCCGCCACATTGCCCCAGTAAATCAACCGGTCGAACAGATTCAGCTTGCCCGTGTAGTGAAACGTACACCATACAAAGCTCGACAGACAAAGCACGTAGAACAACTGGCTACGCGGCGCGCCACCCCGCCGGAAAAACACAAACAGCCCGATCCCCAGATACGCCACACCCACTAAGTATTGGTAGTAAACGGCCGTCGGCACTTGCCGCTCACCCACCACCAGCTTCGCCTTCGTCTCCACCCCGCTCCGCAGGATGAAATAGTCCGCTTTTTGCCACGGTCCAATCCGGTAGAGCACCTGCGGCACATCCTGCGCCTTCTCAATCGGCACCGTCTGAATCCGCTCCAGCACATCCCCCACCCGGATCCCCGCCTTGTCCGCAGGGCTATCCGGCGTCACATAACCCGCCTCCACCAACCCCGGACCCGCCTGCGCCTTCGGGTGCCGGTCCAAACGATCCACCCACTCCACCCCGTCCTCGGGTGTGAAGTACAACTGCTGTTGCCGGAAATTCAACGCAGCCGCCACCATCGCCGCCAGCGTCAGGATGACGAGCAACGCGCTAACGATCTGGGTCTTCAATTCTTTCATCGGTCCGGTCGGGCGGCGGGATACACCTCTCCCATGGCGCTCTTCTCATGCACGTTAGGGGCCATTATATATGAGTTCCTTCACCCATCAATCATCATTTATTTTCAACCTCTTACGAATTTGGGTTCTCCACATTTCCCAATTTTGGAAATCTCTCCTACAGGTATCAGAAACACTTGCCCTCACAGTGCGATAATCCGGGTTTGAAGCCTTGCTCAATTGTGCTCTTCGCCACACTTTCGTATGGTGCCCCGTCGACGGTGGTCCTCCCCGTACGCATCCCCCTCAATGGCTTCATCCGCGAAGCCGAAGCCTGGATTCCCCTCCAGCACCAGTCCGAGTGGCAGGCCCTCCAAAAAACCGCCTTCGGGCAAAATCTCAAAGCGCCTCTCGCCACCCGCTTTTCCCTCCGCCGCCTCCCCATTGAGTGGCACACCTTGGGCGACCGTCTCGAAATGCGCCTCCCCGTCGTCTATCGTGTCGAACTCGGCGTGCCCAATGTCGAACACAGCTCGTCTACCAGGCTCAGTATGGGCTGGCGGCAAGTCAGCTATTGCGAGCCCAAGGCCGGTGCCGTTCTCCGCGTCGAAACCCGCCTTCACCTCGAACCCAACTGGGCCATCCTTTCCCACAGCCGCCCCATCCTCGACCTCCCTGCTCCCTGCCGCCTTCGCAATCTTTCGCTGGACATCACCCCCCAAGTCCGCCAAGTCTTCACCGCCAGCCTCGAACGCGCCGCCCGCGAACTGGACGCCCAAATCCAGCTCCGCGCCGACCTCCGCCGTCTCGCCACCACCCTGTGGACCCGTCTTCACGAACCCCTCTCCCTCGGCCCCAACCTCTGGCTCGAACTCCGCCCCCAGTCCGTCAGCATCGACCTCCCCCGGCTCGAAAACGGCGAAGTCCGCACCGGCCTCCGGCTCTTAGGCGATCCCCGCGTCTCCAGTGCTAAGGACGCTCTCACCGTCGTCACTCCCCTGCCCCCTCTCATCGCCGCCGATAGCGCCCTGCCCCCCGCCTTCGTACTCGACCTAAACCTCCACCTCACCTGGCCCGACTTCAACCAGCGCCTCCAGGAAGCCATGCTCGGCAAAATCTTCAAGACCGCCGGAAACCGCCGCCTCCGCCTCACCGCCATCTCCGCCGCCCCCAACGGCGACCGTCTCGTCCTTGAAGCCGCCGTCGAAGGCTCCTTCAAAGGCCGCCTTACTATGAGCGGACGTCCCGTCATCCGCAATGGTGTCCTCACCATCGACGATCTCCGCTACACCCTCGACACCGACAGCATGCTCATTCGCTTCGCCAACTGGCTCCGGCAAGACCTCTACCGTCGCCAGTTCACCGCCGCCGCCTCAGTTAACCTCACCGAGTTCCTCACCGCCCAACGCCAGCGCATCGAAGACTCCATGCGCACCGGCTGGACCGGCGAAGTGAAACTAGACGGCCAACTCAACCCCCTCGAATCCGCCGCCCTCGAACTCACCCCCGACTCTCTCCGCCTCACCGCCCACGCCACCGGCCAACTCACCGTCATCGTCGCCCCCTAACCCTAACCCGTCACCCCGTTCCTCGGTCTCCACTTGGTATCGCCAAGTAGCCCACCGCGTGAGCGGTGGGCTGGATCTGTCGCATTGTTTTAATCGGATGAAGACTTACTCGATTGGGTTATCTCGCTAGGCAGTACCTCCCGGAGTATTTCCGTTACGGCGTCTTAGCACGATCGAAAGTGCAATCAACGCCGCGGCAAAAGTCAATTGCGTAGCCGGCTCCGGCGTAGGCTGGTTAATCTGCACACCCACGCGGAAGTTGGCGATGTTGAGGATCCACGCGCTGGTGCTGGCGTTCGCGACTATCGAGATTGTAAGGATATCATCGGTTGAGGTCGCTCCGTAGAATCCCGCCCCAGTCGTGAGGTAACTCGGCGTGCCCGCGGCGGTGTCGTAGCGGTTGGCTGGCGTCTTCGTGTCGCTAGTGCTCGCGCTGGTGGTAGTAATGCTGATGTTGGCCGCGGTCGAGTTAATGTTTCCGAAGTCAAAACCCACGCTCCGGGTACCGGTGGGTAGGGTGATAGTCATACTGGGTGTTCCAGCTGTGCCGCCGATTGTTGCCAACCCATAAACCCACTGGGTGAAATTCGCGTTGGCCAGCGCGTTGTAATTCGGAAAACCACCAGTGCCGCTGTTGCGTGTGCCCGAGTTGATCGGACGGACATACAGACCCGCTCCAGTAGTACTATTCGCCCCGACAAACTTTACGCCGCTAATCGTTTGTCCTGATACGTTGTTCAGCGGAGTGGCTGGACCACTGTTGTAGGTGTAGGCGCAACCGCCGGTGCACTCTGTGGCCAGGTCCACGTCATCATAGGTCAAACTCAGCATTTGCCCAGCCCAGGTTGCGCGCGTGCCGGCCGTGTTGCTTGGACCATAAGCATTCCCGATGTAGGGCGAAATCGTCCCATACGACGACCCCATCGTCAGCGCCAACAGCGCCGTCTTGGCCAGACCAGAAAAAAGTTTCATTTGCTCTCCCGTGCTCTTCGAAAACTCGAGCGTTCACTTATAAGTGGGTTGGGGATGGGAAAATTCTCATTTATTTTAAAATTATTTTTTAAGTGAGGCAATTATCGACGCTTGATACTCCGCCGCCTTGGCCGCAATGGCTGCCGTGTCGAGGGTTAGCATTTGCCGGTCCCGCATCAGCAAACGACCGTTCACCATCACTTCGCGGACGTCTGAAGCCTTTAACGCGTAAACCATCTGCGAATAGACGTTAAATAGTGGCAAAGCATGGGCTTCCGAGAGATCGATGGCAATCCAATCGGCCGCTTTTCCTACCTCGAGCGACCCGGTTTTAGCCGACAAGCCCAACGCTCGCGCGCCCTCGATAGTGGCCATCGCCACCGT
>JAYVUQ010000034.1:0-17400 GCA_043787785.1 Bryobacteraceae bacterium | reverse complement strand
ACTTGTCCGCCGCGGCTGAGTTCCTGCTCGATGCCTTCCTTCACGCGCTTCATGTCGAAGTGCGTTACCACGGTGTGGATCGCCAAACGATCCTTGGGTGGCGTCTCGATCACCGACATATCGCGAATGCCCAAGAGCGACATATGCAGGGTGCGCGGAATCGGCGTGGCGCTCATCGCCAACACATCGACGTTGTGGCGGATCTGCTTCAGCGCCTCTTTGTGGCGCACGCCAAAGCGCTGCTCTTCATCGACGACCAGCAGGCCCAGATCAGCGAACTTAACGTCCTTCGACAGAATGCGCTGCGTCCCAATGACGATGTCGACTTTGCCGGATTCAAGGTCCTCCAGTACGCCCTTAGTCTCCTTCGCCGACCGGAATCGCGATAAGTGCTCAATCCGGGCAGGGAAGGCGGCGAAGCGGCGTTTGAAGCTTTCGAAGTGCTGAAAAGCCAGTACCGTGGTGGGCGCCAGCAATGCCACTTGCTTGCCGTCGCCTAGCGCCTTAAAGGCGGCCCGCATCGCCACTTCGGTCTTGCCGAACCCGACGTCGCCGCAGAGTAGCCGGTCCATCGGCTGTTCGCCTTCCATGTCGCGCTTAATGTCGCGCACGGCGGTTAGCTGATCCTTGGTGGCCGTGTATTCAAAGGAGTCTTCAAACTCGCGCTGCCAGTTGGAATCGGCCGAGAACGAGAATCCGCCGGCCATCTTACGCGCGGCGTAGAGTTTGAGTAATTCATCCGCCATGTCCACCATGCGCGCCTTCACCCGCGCCTTGGTCTTGGTCCAGGTTACTCCGCCCATGCGGTCGAGCGGCGGCGGCGAGTCGCCCGCGCCGCGATATTTCGAGATCAGGTCCAGGCGAGTCAGCGGTACATACAGCTTGGCCTCGCCCGCGTACTCGAGTAACATGAAATCGCCCGGCTGGTCGCCTTGCTGGATCTCGCGGACCCCGACGAACTTACCAACACCGTGGGTAACATGGACGACAAAGTCACCTGGCTTCAGGTCGGCCACGTCCATGGCGAAGGCGCCCAGGTTGGTTCTGATCTGCGGCGCCGGCGCATGGCCACTGGAGTCGAAAACGTCGTCGATCCCGTAAATGGCCAGTTGTCCGTCCATAAACGTGACGCCGCGGCGAATGGCGCCTTTCACCAAGTAAGTGGAGGCCATTTCGCCCTGGTAAGCGCGGTCGGCCAACATGGCCGGAGTCGTCTCGTTGGTCACGATACCAAGCTGATAAGGCAGTTCGTACTGCTTAAAAATGTCGGCGAGCCTCTCCACTTCTCCCGAAGCGGGAGCAAAGAAAAGGGAACGTCCGCCCTCGAAAGCGAAGCTGCGCGCTTCGCTAATCGCTTGCATCACATTGCCCCGGAAGGTCATGGCGGGGCGGGTGGCGATGGCGACCGCGTCTTCGCCCGACCCGAGTCCCAGTTCGCGCAGAGTCAGTTGCGGCAAGCCTTCGGCCTGCCCATGAAACTCGCCCCATTGAAAGAAGTTCGCCTCGGCCAATTCGGAATCTTCGGCGAGCCGCTTGGCATAGCGTTCGGCGGCGCCCCTGGTCTGCTCCGGCTCGTCCCACACAATGAGCGGTTTCGCGAGTAAGTGAAACAACGCCTTGGAGCGCGGATATTCGTAAGCCCGGCGAAACTCCCAGCCCGCTCGCTGGGCGGCAATTTCCGTCGGCCTTGGAAACTCCACCAGCGGTAACACTAACACGCTGTCCACCTTGGCCACCGAACGTTGAGTTGCGATGTCGAAACGGCGCAGAGACTCAATGGTATCGCCGAAGAATTCTATGCGAATCGGGCGTCCAGCCTCCGGAGGGAAGATATCCACGATGCCCCCGCGCACCGAGTACTCGCCCACCATCTCCACGGGCTCGCGCGGCTCGTAGCCAATTGATTGCAGGTGCTGCACCAGCGTCTCAATCGGCACCTCATCGTCCACCTTCAGGTGCAGCGCCAACTGCCGGTAGTCGTCCGCCTCGCCCACGCGGAACAGCGCGCTCGCCGCCGGGGCAATCACAATCGGTACGTGTTGGCTGGCCTGCCGCCACAGCCCCACGGCGCGTTGCTCGCTGATGTCACTGTGCGGCGAAAGGGCTTGATGGGGCAGTACATCGAAGGCCGGCAATAACTGCGGCGATGGTTCTCCTTCGGGGGCTAACATCTCGAAGAACGTCCTCAAAGGGTCAAACAGCGCCTCGGCCTGCTGATTGCCGTCTACCACCACGAGTAACTGGCGGCCGGTAGCTTGCCACAGGTGTACCAGATACAGCGCCTTGGCCGTTAAGGTTAGCCCATTCAGCTCTACATTGGCCGCGGGCTCGTGTAGGTAGCGGCGCACCACTTCCTCAAATCCGGAGTGGCGGGCCAGAGAGTGCAGTAAGTCGCGAACGGCGGGATGGGTCATGCGGGACGAGTATTCACTAAGTCAACCAGATTTGTCGTCGAGTAACCCGGCTCCAGCGGTAGGGCCAACACTTGGCCACCAGCGGCCTCTACTTCTTCGCGGCCGGCAATGAAGTGCGACCAATCAGCACCCTTCACTAGAAAATCGGGCAACACTTCGGCGATCAGTTCGCGCGGCGTGTCTTCGTCGAAGAAAGTGACGGCGTCGACGGCTTCGAGCGCCGCCGCCATCTGGGCCCGCTGTTGCTGCGGAATCATCGGCCGCGAAGGCCCCTTCAGCCGCTGAACGCTCGCGTCGGTGTTGAGGGCAAGAATTAAAACTTCGCCCAAGGAGCGGGCACTTTCCAGCAGCCGGATGTGGCCCGGATGCAAAATGTCGTAGCAGCCATTCGTAAACACGACCCGTTTGCCCTCGGCCTTCCACTGTTTGCGCTGCGCGACCAAAGCCGCCCGATCATAAAAGTCGCCCATATTGCAATTATGAACCCTTGACCAGCAAGGCTGACCAGCCCTCGAGCGCCAAGGCCTCCCCAGGGCCAAACAGCGCCTCCAAGTGGGCGACGCTTTCCGGGCGAAAGCCAGATAGAACAATGGCGCGGCGAGCGACCCGTTGTAAGTCCTCGGCCAGTGTCATCAACACTTCGGCGTTAATATTGGCCGAGATCACGTCCACACTTTTCGTCCTCGCGGCGCGGGCCGACCCCACGAAGTAATCGGCCGCAATGTGTTCGCGAGCAACCGCGACATCGGGTGCCTCGATGTCGCAGCCAATGGCCCGGGCACCGAGTAACTGTGCCGCACGGCAAAGAATGCCAGAGCCGCAGCCGACGTCGAGCACGGTGTCCCCGGGCCGGACGGCAGCTTCCAGGCCCATCATCGCCAGCCGGGTGCCCGGATGTTCGCCCGTGCCACAGGCCATACCGGGCTGATACTCCAACCGGAGGCGACCGGCGGGGGTGGGCGCTTCCGTCCAGGAAGGTGTCAGGTAAAAACGCTCCCCCACCAGCCGCGGCGTCCAAACGTCCTGCCAGGCGGTGGTCCAATCCTGCTCCGGAGCGATCTCGACTTCGCCGAAGCGCGCGGCGGTGTCCCAGTGGTCAAACCAGGCGACCAGGTAGGGGTCCTCCTCTAAAATGCCGAGCGTGCCGGCTTCGTGTAAGTCCGCAATACGAGTATCTTTCTCGCTGGGTGAACAATGTATCCGGACCGTGAACACTAACCCTGAACCCGTTTCTGCTTACCAGCCCAGTACTTTTCGCGCAGCAGAATCTTCTTGATTTTACCCGTACCGGTCTTCACCAGCGGCTCCGCGGAAAAATCGACAATGCGGGGCATTTTAAACTTACCCAAGCGCGAACTGAGATACTCGAGTAACTCGTCGGCGGTAAGCGTCGTATCTGGCTTCAAAACAACAATCGCCGCCGGTACTTCGCCCCACCGCTCGTCGGGCGCCGCGACGACGGCGCATTCAAAGACTGCCGGGTGCGAGAAGATCGCCTTTTCCACTTCGATCGAGGAGATATTCTCACCTCCCGAGATGATGATCTCTTTTTTGCGGTCGACGATGTGAATTTGGCTGTGTTCATCCCAAATGGCCATGTCGCCGGTGTGGAACCAACCGTGCTCCATCACCGCTTTGGTGGCCTCGCTGTCGCGATAATAGCCTTCCATGACATGGTCGCCCCGGGCGATCACTTCGCCAATGGCCAGCATGTCTTGGGGTACATCGCGCATCTCCGGATCCACCACCCGGACCTCAACCCCCGGCACGGCCCAGCCAGCCATGGCTTGCCGGCGCAGGCGATCTTCCTTGTTGCTGTAATCAACGCCATCTTTGCGGCGTCCGCTGGTGAGAACGGGGCAGGTTTCAGTGAGCCCGTAGCCGGCGACGCACTCGCAGCCCATGGCTTTCTCCAAACGGTCGACTAACTCGGGAGAAGACGCCGCGCCGCCCAGCATGATCTGCTTCAGACTAGTAAGATCGTAGTCCTCCGTGCCGGGAAAGTTAATCAACGCGTTGGCCATGGTCGGCACCAGGCTCATGTAAGTGGCGCGATGTTCCTGCACCAGGCTCAAGACAAACGCCGGTTCAAAGCGCCGCACCATCACTTGCTTCACGCCCAGCATAGTGCTGCTCTGTGGACGGCCCCAGCCATTGGCATGGAAAAGCGGAATGGTGTGTAAGTCCACCACGTCGCGATGATGTTCATACATAGTGGCGACATCGAGGGCATGCAAATACAGACTGCGATGGGAGAGCATGACGCCCTTGGGGGTACCGGTGCTGCCGCTGGTATAAAACAATTCAGCCACGGAATTCTCGTCATAGTCGAAGATGTCGGCGCGTTGCGGGTGGCCAGTGGCGAGGAAATCTTCGTAGATCCAGTCAGCGAAAGCGGGCTTTTCCGCGTCGAGGGTCATGAAGAACTCGATGCCGGTGCAAAGCGGTTTCAGCCTTTCAACCAGCGGGGCAAAGTCATTTTCGAAAGCCAGCATGCGGGCGCCGGAGTGGTTCAGGATGGCGACCAATTCCGGCGCCGACAGGCGCACGTTCAAGGGCATCACGATGGCCTTGGCTTGAACCACGCCGTAATAAGCCTCGAGTAACTGATGGTTGTTAAAGCTTAGGTAAGCCACACGGTCGCCGGGCTGAATGCCGGCGGCGGTGAGGGCGGTGGCCAGGCGTCCAACGCGCTCGCCGAACTCACGATAGGTGAATTGGCGCACGCCAGAGACAACGCCCACGCGGTCGCCGAAGAGGTCGATGGCGCGATGCAGACAGCGAATGGGAGTGAGCGGTACGAACATGGTGCCTCTTTGATTATGTAGTAGTCGCTACAGGAGAGATAGTAGCCGCACTGGGCGCAAAAGAGTTTGCATTTGCGCTGATCGAGCCGCAGGCTACAGACCGGACAAAAGAGCATGGGCTCCAGGTCGGCGGGATTTGCCACCGGGACCGGCGGGGATGGCGGAGCGGATTGGGTTTTGGGGTCGATTTTCACAGTATAGACTGGGGTATGCGATTTCGCGGAAGTATTTGCACCCTGCTCGCGATTCTATCCGCGGGCGGCGGGTGGATAATGATGGGCCAAAAGGCGCCGCCGGAGCAGCCAGCCCGCTATGCGGTGCGTGGGCTGCGCGGTGCCGTGGCCGGGGGCAGCGAGCCGGCGACCGAGGCCGGGATGCGCCTCTATCACGCGGGCGGAAACGCGGTGGACGCGGGCGTCGCGGCCATGTTTGCGGCCTCCATGGTGGAGTACTCGCATTTCGGTTTCGGCGGCGAAGCTCCCATTTTGATTCGCACCAAAGACGGGCGGGTGGTCTCGATCGCGGGCGTCGGCACCATGCCCAAGAGCGCCACGGCTGACTTGTTTCGCAAACGCCGCTTCCTGCCCGGTGAGGTGCAATACATGGAGCCCAACGGCGTCGCTCAATTTGTGCCGGGCGCGGGATTAATGCCGGCCCTAGTGCCGGGAATGGTGGATGCGGGCCTGCTGGCTTTGCGCGAGTATGGCACGAAGAGCTTTAGCGAAGTGATTGCGCCGGCTATTGAATTGGCCGACGGTGCACCGCTGGACGAGATGCGCGCGATGACGATCAACAGCGGGCGTCGCTTTTTTAAGCTGTGGCCAACGTCCGAAGCCCACTGGATTGGCGGCGCCGACCGGATTGTGCCCGGCGCTATTTTTCGGCAACCTGACCTGGCGAAGACTTTGCGCGCCATGGTTGACGCCGAGAAGCGCGCCTCCGGTGGGCGCACGGCCAAGATCGACGCGGTGCGGAATTACTTTTACCGGGGCGAGGTCGCCAAGAAGATCGATGCCTTTGTGAAGCAGAACGGCGGCCTGCTGCGCTACGAAGACATGGCCGCGTTCAAGCTGTCGGTAGAAGAACCGGTGTCGACCACCTACCGCGGCACGACGGTTTATAAGCCAGGCTTCTGGAGCCAGGGCCCTTCCATGATTCAGGCGTTGAACATCCTGGAGGCGGGTAACCACCACACGTTGCCTTACCAGTCGACGGAGAGCGTGCATCAATTGACCGAGGCTTTGAAGCTGGCCTATGCCGACCGGGACACTTACTATGGCGATCCGAATTTCTCGAAGATTCCCGCCAGCGTGCTGCTGTCGAAAGAGTACGCGATCGAACGGCGCAAGGCCATTGGCCCGCGCGCGACGCTCGATTTTCGGCCGGGGACAATTAACGGCAAGACGGGCAAGCATCCGGCGGAAATTGAGATGGCGCGGATCAAGATTGACGACTCGCTGATGGCGCGCGATACCACCTGTATCAATGCGATGGACGCGAGCGGCATGATGTTTGTGGCGACGCCGTCGGGCGCGTGGCTGCCCTCGGTGATTGCTGGCGACACGGGCATCCCGTTAACCCAGCGCGCGCAGAGTTTCTTTCTGATCGAAGGGCACCCGAATGAGTTGGCGCCTGGCAAGCGGCCACGAGTTACGCTGAGCCCGACCTTGGTGACAAAAGATGGCAAGGCTTACCTGGGCCTTTCCACTCCGGGCGGCGACAACCAGGACCAGGCTTTGTTGCAGTTACTGCTCGACGTGGTGGACCAAGGGATGAACGTACAGCAGGCGATTGAGTCGCCGCGCTTACAAACCCGGCACTTAGTATCGAGTTTCGATAACCACGCGATGAACCCGGGCGACTTACTGCTCGACGATCGTCTGCCGGCGAAGACGATTACCGAACTGCGGCAGCGGGGCCACAAAGTCAGTACGAGATCGAAGTGGACTTACGATGCCGCGCCCGTGATGATCCGGATGACGCCGAACGGGATTATCGAAGCTGGGGCGGATCCTTATGCCTACCGGACCGCTCGGGCCTGGTAAGCCGGGCTTTCAAACGGCGATGCCCCAGTAAAAGACCTTGTGCGGGCCTTTGGTGACCTGCTGGAAATGCTCCGCGCCCGGGGGCACGACGAGGAAATCCCCTGGGCCAACATGATGCGGCTCACCGGCCACATGATAGGTGGCTTCGCCTTCGAGCACATAGTAGATCTCGTACATGGTCGGGTGGCGATGGGGCTCTATCATGTCGGTCTCCCGCAGCGTGGCGACGGCAACTTGGGTAACGTTCGGCAACACCCCGCCGCGCAGGATGACGGCCTTGGGCGTGCCGTGAAGGCTGGGTTCCTGAATTTGTTCGGACTGGCGTACAAGCATGCAAAGGCAGTGTAGCGCGCCGCTGGGCCATTGTCCGTGGCGATTGGGGCTGGCCTCAATCTTGCGGATTGGTGGCAAAGACGGTGAGTTCGGTGGTGAAGCCGCGATCTTCCATTTCGAGAATTGCTTTTACCATGTGGGCGATGTCGCTGGCTTGCAATTTACTGGCATGGTCCTGCTGCGGGAAGCCGGCGGTGACGGCGAAATTGGTAATCACTTCGCTGGGATTGACGAGGAAGACGCGGACGTTGTGCTTGCGCAATTCGGCGCGCCAGCACTCGGTCATGCCGCGCAGGGCGAACTTGCTGGCGTAGTAGGCGGTTCCGTTGGGGGCACCGCGTACGGCGGCCGTGGAGGCAATGTTGACGATGTTGCCTCGATTGCGCATGACGAAGAGTTTGGCCGCCTCGCGGCCCATCAGCATCGCGCCGGTGACGTTGGTGGCCATCACGTGGGCAAAGGCCGCAAGGTCGATATCGACGAGCGGCCCGAACGTGCCGATGCCGGCGTTGTTCACCAGGATGTCCAGGTCGCCAAACTTGGCGATCACCTCGGCGTAAGTGCGCAGGACGTCGGCTTCCACTGACACGTCGGCTTGGATGGCATGGACGCCGAGTTCCTTGGCCGCCTCGGCGAGGCGCACCGGGTCACGGCCGGTGATGGCCACGCGCGCGCCGGCCGCCGCCAGGCTTTGCGCGACGGCCTTGCCGATGCCCAAGCTGCCGCCCGTCACCAAAGCCACTGCATTGTTCAGGTTCATTCCTCCAGTATCCTCCGGCGTCCCACTTCGCATACGATGAAGAGCATGCGACTCATCCTGGCCCTCGTTGGCCTTTCCACGCTTCGAGCATTTGCCGTTGATTCCCTGGTTCTCGTGGGGACTTACTCCAAGGGCAAGAGCGAAGGCATCTACGCCTTGCGCTTCAGTTCCACGACCGGCAAGCTCGCTTCGCTGGGCTTGTCGGCCAAAGCCGATAACCCGTCGTATCTGGTGATTCATCCGAACCGCCGCTGGGTGTTCGCCGTGGGCGAGTTGGACCAGTATCAGGGTGAGCGCTCGGGCAGCATCACCGCTTACACGCTCAACGAGGCCACGGGCAAGCTGACGGCCATGAACACGGTTTCCTCGCACGGGGCGGCACCGTGTCATTTGTCGATCGACAAGACCGGCAAGTTTCTATTGGTGGCGACCTATAACGGGGGCACGGTGGGTATCTATCCGATCGGCGTCGACGGCCAACTGGGCGAGGCCACGAAGACGATTCAGCATAGGGGCAAGGGCGTGGGCCCACGGCAACAACAGCCGCATGCCCACTCGATCAACGTAGCCGCCAACAATCGTTATGCGGTGGCCGCCGATTTGGGTACCGATGAGCTGATTACCTACGCGCTATCGACCAAGGGCGGTATGTTGACGCCGAAGGGGAGGGTGAAGTTGAAGGATGGGGCCGGGCCGCGTCACTTTGCGTTTCATCCGTCGAACCAGTACGCGTATTCGATCAACGAATTGGCGTCGACCGTATCGGCATTTACGTGGAACGCGGCGAGCGGAGAATTGAAGGAATTCCAGAGCATCTCGACGTTGCCCGATGGTTTTAGCGGCACGAACTCGACGGCCGAGGTGGTGGTGCATCCGAATGGGAAATTCCTGTATGGCTCCAATCGCGGGCACCATTCGATTGCGATGTTCACGATTGCGGCGACCGGCCGGTTGACGGCGCAGGGGCAGATGCCGAGCGGCGGAGAGTGGCCGCGGAACTTCAATATCGATCCGAGTGGCCTGTTTCTGATTGCGGCCAATGAACGGTCTGACCGGTTGGCGGTGTTTGCCATCGATCAGACGACCGGCAAATTGACGGCCACGGGCGAGACCGCTGAGGTGGGCAACCCGGTCTGCGTTAAATTCTTGCCCGCAAAGTAATCTATCGGGCGCGCGATGACGTAAATCTCCTTAGAAGCGGGAATACCGGAGCCCACTGGCGGTATCTCGAGAGTGGAGACGATTATGAAAATCACCCGCCGTTGTTTTGGATTGAGCTTCGCGGCCCTTCCGGTCGCCTTCGGAGCAGCAGCGCCGCAAGTGCGCATCAGTTATTTCGACTCGCATGGTAAGCCGACAGGAGCACTCAGAGTGGACAAGATCGTGAAGACCGATGAGCAATGGCGAGGCCAACTCACCTCCGCGCAGTATGAGGTGACGCGCCAGAAGGGCACCGAACGGGCCTTTACCGGGAAGTACGCCAAAACGAAAGACGCCGGCGTGTATCAGTGCATTTGCTGCTTCACGCCGCTGTTTCACTCGTCGACAAAGTTTGAGTCCGGTACCGGCTGGCCGAGTTTCTATGCGCCGATCGCGCAGGAAAATGTGAGCACCAGTGTGGATACCGACATTGGCACGGAACGCAATGAAGTGCATTGCAGCCGCTGCGACGCCCATCTGGGCCATGTTTTTGACGACGGTCCGCGGCCGACGGGTTTGCGGTATTGCATGAATTCGGCATCGCTCAACTTCAAACCCGCCGAGTAGCGATCGGGTGGACGAGGAAAGACCGTGTTAGCCTTTTCCTCATATGAAGTATTTGGTTTATAGCCACAACGGAGGCGCGCCGCAAGCCGGGGTGCTCGTGAATGATCGGGTAATTTCGATTGCCGGTTGCGGGTACGCCTCGCTACTGCCGGTGGTCGCCGGTGGCGCTGCCGCGAAGGCGACGATTGATTGCCACCTCGCCGCGGGTCACGTGGGCATTCCGCTCGCCGATGTGAAATTGCACGCGCCGATTCCGAATCCGGGTAAGCTTTTCATGATTGGCCTCAATTACCGTGACCATGCGATCGAGTCCGGCATGGCGATTCCGACGACGCCGACGGTATTCAGCAAGTTCAACAATTCGATCGTTGGTCCTGGCGATACGGTGGTGCTGCCCAAGGCCACCGCGCAGCCGGACTACGAAGCGGAGTTTGCTTTTGTGATCGGCAAGAGGGCGAAGCATGTGAAGGGCGCCGACTGGAAAGAGTATGTCTTCGGCTACACCGTCATCAATGACGTTTCGGCGCGCGACCTGCAACTCGCGACGCCGCAATGGCTGATGGGCAAGAGCTGCGATACGTTCTGCCCGATGGGCCCGGTGCTGGTGACGGCGGATGAAATTGCCGATCCCCACAACTTGCAAATCAAGTTGACCCTCAGCGGGGAAGTACTGCAGGACTCAAACACCAAGGAACTTATCTTTAATATTCCGGCCTTGATCGAGCACATTACACAGGTGATCACGCTCGAGGCCGGCGATATTATTTCGACGGGCACGCCGCCCGGCGTGGGTTTCGCGCGCAAGCCGCCGCGGTATCTTCGGGATGGCGACGACTGCATCGTTTCGGTGGAAGGGATTGGCGAATTGCGCAATCCGATCGTTTTGGAGAGCTAAGCGTGAGCTAAGCGGGCGATTGGGGCGCCTCAACCGCGGGCCAGTTGGGGCGCCGGGTCGGCCTGCTGACGTTGCAGCTTGAGCACCAGATCCACCTGCGCGAGGGGAAGATTCAGGACGCTCGAGATATGGGGGGCGGATTCCCCGCGTCGGCTTAAGCGCAAGATCTGGACCCGCTTGCTAAGGTTCATGCCCGTGTCGACCGAGGCCGGTGTGTAGTGAGTCAGTTCCGGAGCGGGGGCGTGGCCGGGCGAGGATCCAATCCCTTGGGAGGCCAAGGGCGCGTCGACACCGGAAGCCAGCAGCGTTGGGATCGCCTCCAGCTTCAAATGCAATCGCTGGCACTCTTCGGCCAGTGCCTTGGCCTCCCGCTCGACGGCGGCCAAACGGTCTGACATCCGGCCCACCAACCAGGCGGCCAACAACGCCGTGACGAGTGACAGCAATGCGACAAATCCGCCGATCGCCATGGCTGTTTGCATTAGTTCAAGGTCCTCAATCTTTCGCGTGCGCTGATGATCTGCTGAATGCGCACGCCGTAGTTGCCTTCCACCACCACTACCTCGCCGCGGGCAATGACACAGTTGTTGACGATCAGTTCGACGGGATCTGTCACGCCACGGTTGAGTTCAACAATCGAGCCTGAGGTAAGTTTCAGGACGTCTTTTAGGGGCACGCTGGCCCGGCCAAAACTGACACTGACCGGAAGCTCGACATCGAGCAGGAGGTCAAGTGTCTTCGAACTGTCCAGCAGGTCCTGGCGTTCGCTGCGCTCCTGCTGATCCTGGCTGGTTCCGTCGGCAACGGGAGGTGCACTCCATTCCGAGCCGGCCTTGCCTTCGACGCCCTTACCTGCGAAGGCGGGGCCATTGACCTTTGGGGCGCCGTCCGCCGCCTTGAGCGCGGCGACCAGCAGGGGATCGACTCCGGCGAACAAAGTGACTGGCTCGCCGTTGAGGACCAACGCGATGGCTTGCCCGTATGCCGCCGACGCGTACGGGATCTCTCGCCCATCGACGGGAGAGACGTTGCGCGACAAAACGCCACCGATCTCCGAAGCGACAATGGAAAGGGCTTGGCTGAGAATTTCGAGATAGGTTCCGCGGACGCTATCGGTATCGAGTTCTTCGACGCCGGCCGCCTTGAGCGCCTCGCCGCCAATCTTTTCCCAGGCCGCGAGCGGGGCGGCCACCAGCAACTCGCAGCCCTCGCCGATGTCGAAGGCCTGCTGCCAGGCGAGAATGTCGCCGGCGCCGGCGTCTGCCGACACCGCGTCCTCCGGCATCGGGTCGGCCGGCATCGGGGTAGTGGGGTCGAGCGACGATGTCACCGTCGAGCCCAACATCGATTCGGCGACTTCGGCTAGCTTGCGTGCGAATTGTTCAAATATCCAGAGCTGACGATCCACCATTCGTTATGCCTGTCCGCCCCTGTGCCGGCTGCCGCTCAAAGCTGACCACGCTTCATGGGCCAGCATTTTTCGAGGTACGTTCGGAGCCGCAATAATGCCTGCGATTTCAGTTGGGATATTCGCGATTCGTGCAACCCGACGATTTTGGCGATCTCGCGCAACGTGAGTTCCTCCTGGTAGTAAAGGCTGAGTACGGTCTTCTCAATCGGGGGCATCCGGTTGATAGCTTCCACCAGCAGGCGTTCGAGTTCCGCCCGCTCCACCAGATGGGAAGGCCAGTTTTCTTCTTTGTCGGAGATGTACCGTAACAGATCGCGCCCGTCGTCATCGCCCGAACTGGCCTCCAAGCTGCCCAGATTGACGCCTCGAATATCGACGAGCCACTCGTGATATTCCGCCATCGACAAGCCCAGTTGCTGGGCGATCTCCTCTTCGTTGGGGGCGCGTTTCAAAAGCTGCTCGGCTACCGAAATGGCCACCTCGATTTGTTTGGCGCGCTTGCGCTGCTGCCGGGGTGCCCAGTCGAGACCGCGCAGACTGTCGAGGATCGCGCCGCGGATCTTGTACTCCGCGTAGGTCTTCAACTTTACTTGGTGGATGGGGTCGAAGCGATCGATTGCCGAGATCAGCCCGACGATGCCAGTGGAGATTAGATCATCGATGCTAACGCTCTCCGGCAACCGCTCATGGATGCGGCGCGCGATCAAGCGCACTTGCGGCAGCTGTTCGAGAATTCGCCGCTCGCGCTCGGCGGGCGTGAGAACCCATGGTTCGGGCGCATTCGTGCTTGGGCCGGCGCGGCCATCGATCGCGGGTAGGTCCTGCGGCTCGGCTGGCACCAAGGCTTCTGGCACCAAGGCTTCCAGCTCGAGCTCTTCCGTGTATCTGCCTAATCCTCTGGACATATTTCCTCAAGTTCTTTTTTCGGCTACGCCCTTTTTCGGCTACGCCCTGGATCCCGCCGCGCTTCGCATGGGTGCGGGAAGTACTCGCTCACGCCTCGGCTCAGGGCAAGTGTGGCCCTCCCAATGGTGCCCGTGCTCCAGTTGACGGGCATCGGGCTGGCGGGCATCGGGCTGGCGGGCGTCTTCGAGCCATCGTCCGGGATCGCCGGTTTGGAGAAAAGCGCCCATCGGTGGGTCGCCCACAAACAAATCCAGCAAGCGGGCCACGGTTGCTGGTTCAAGATCTTCCGGAATGGTTTGGCCCATCGAGAGAAACGAAACCCTGGCCTCGCTCTCGTCCAAGGCCAGCAGCAGGCTGCCGACAGACTCCGTCTCGTCAAGCCGCGTCAGAATCACCTTGGACGCGCCGTAGGGATGAAAGCGGTCGAGCAGGCGGGCTACGTCAGCACCCTTTTGATAAGCCGGTACTACCAGGTGGCAATCAACGCGTGGATCGGTGCCGAGGAAACGCGCCAGCGCCGCGCCATCCTGCATCTGTCCGGGGCTCAAGCCGGGGGTGTCGATGAGGATCAACTCCTTGCTTACATGCTCGTTGAGCAACTGGCTCAGGGCCACGGTGGTTTCGGCCAGGTCGAAACCCACCCCCAGGATGGCGGCATAAGAACGCAATTGCTCCGCTGCTCCGACGCGCAGATTGTCGGTCGAAATAATATGCGCGGGCCGCTTACCCCGCAGGCCGTATTGGGCGGCCAGTTTCACTAGCGTCGTGGTCTTGCCCACGCCGGCCGCACCCACCAAAGCCACCACCTTGGGGCTCTCTGGCTTCCCCAACGCTGTCCCCGGCACCGTCCCCGGCGCAGGTTCAGACTTGGTGGCGCCAACGCCCAGCGTCGCCCCGGTACGGAGCACCCTCGCCAATTCTTCCAGCACCGCGGCGGCGAGCGGGCTCTCATCGGTGAACAGGCTTGCCAAGAGCCCCGGATGCCCGCTAAATACGCCACCCGCGGGCGCAAATAAACTGGAGGGCGAACGAAGGCCCGGCTTCCAGCGAGAGGCAGCTTTCGGCGACGCCGGTTGACGCAAACGTTCTCGCCCCCGCCGGACTAGTTCGGCCGCCGGACCTTCTGGGAGATCGCGGCCGAGGAGAAAACTGACCAGCGCCCGATCCTGCCGCTGCGATTCGGCGGAGGTGGCTTCCCGGGAGTTGGTGCCGCCTTTCCAGTGCGACTCCGGGGCGAGAATCCCGCGTGATACCTTACGCAACTCCTTACGCAACTCATGGCGCAGCGCGACGATTTCTCCCTCCAGCAACTCGAAACGGTGTCCGCGGCCCGATGTGCCGACGGGGCCTGATGTGCCGACGGGGCCTGATGTGCCCGGGTTGGACGAAATGCCCGGGCCGAGGTCTGCTGGCGCTGGCATAGCTGCGGAGCCGGCACCCGCTATGGACCCCGTGTCGTCCACACCAAAGACGACCTCATAGACACCCAGGTGCCGTGCCTCAAGAGGCGCCGGGCGTGAGTTCAGGATCACTGCCTCGTCTCCCAACTCTCGTCTCGCCAACTCCATGGCTGATTCGACGGTTCCTGAAAAATAGGACTTTATTCGCATCTGTCTCCTACAGCAAACTTCGTTCTCGATGGGCCACTACAGCGTTCCCAAACCAATCACATTCACTCCCGACGGGATCTCGGCGTGCGAAAGGAAGACGAATTGGCCAGGCAAGGCTTCCGTCATCTGGCGGATAAAGAAGCGCACTTGCGCGCTTACCAGCACTACCACCGGCACGTCCGGACTGGGCACCACGCGTGTCAGGCGTTCCAGCAATTCGCGAATCCTTGCCGGCGGCAGATTCAAGTGGCTGTTCTGCTCGCCATGCTCCACCGCGTTTTCGAGCATTTGCTCCGTGCCCGGCTCAAACATCCAGGCTGGCAGTTCGTTTTTGGGGGTCAAGTAAGGCTTCACCACGGAGCGGCGCAGCGACTGACGAACGTACTCCGTTAGCAGCACCATGTTCCGAGTTGAATTGGCGGCTTCCCCCAACGCTTCCAAAATGGAACTGGCGTCCCGAATCGATACGCGCTCACGAAGCAAATTCTGAAGAACCTTCTGCACTGAGGACATGGGGAGCAATTTGGGGACCAAATCCTCGACGGCCTTCGGATTGTCCACCGCCACCCGGTCCAGTAACGCCTTGGCATCCTGCCGGGAGAAGAGCTCATGGGCCGAGCGGCGGATGAGTTCGCCCAGGTGCGTACCCATCACGCTTACGGCGTCAACGACGGTAAATCCCGCCGCGCGGGCGGCGTCGGACTCGGCAGTGGGAATCCACCAGGCGGTCATGCCAAAAGCGGGATCCCGCGTGGGAATGCCGCCGGCCGGAGTGACGAGGGCGTCGAACCCGCCTCTGTTTTCGGCATCACCCCGCGCTAGCGCGCTCGAGATGGCCAAATCCATGCCCGCCGGTAGTTCGAAGCGGGCGATTTCAGTGCCTTTCAAGAGCACCACGTACTCGCGCGACCGCAGGCTCAGATTATCGGTGACCCGCACCGGCGGCAGCAGGTAACCCAGGTCGCTGGCCAGTTGCCGCCGGATGCCGCCAATACGGCGCAGGAGCGGCGAGTTCGCCCCACCCTCCACCAGCCGCACCAAGCCTAGTCCGACCTCTACCGCCAGTGGTTCCACCTTCAGCAACTGCTCCACATTCTCTTTCGGTGGCGAAGCGGCGGCGGCCGGCGTGGCCGCCAAGTCTTCGGCAGCGCTATTTTTTTGGCGCAGTCTCCAGGCAATGGCCGCCAATCCCCCGCTCAGGGCAATAAACGGAATCTTGGGTAGGCCCGGGAAGGCGGCCATGGCGAGCAGAATACCGCTGGCGAGCCACAAGGGTTGCTCGTTCGATAGCAGCTGTTGTTCAAACTGCTCACCGAGCTCGAGTTCGCCAGAGGCGCGGGTGACAATAAGGCCGCCCGAGACGGACACCATCAAAGCCGGGATCACGGTTACCAGTCCGTCGCCGATGGTCAGCACCGTGTAGGTTTTCAGCGCGCGCAAGAGTTCCATATCCAACTGCAGGACGCCGATCAGGAAGCCCGCCCCAATATTGATTGCGGTGATCAGAATGCTGGCCACGGCGTCCCTTTGCGTGAAGCGCGACGCGCCATCCATCGAGCCGTAGAACTCGGCCTCTTGCGTCAACTGCTTGCGGCGCTGCCGGGCTTCCGTTTCGTCGATCAAGCCGGCGCTCAGGTCCGAGTCGATCGACATCTGCTTGCCAGGCAGAGCATCGAGCGTAAAGCGCGCCGTGACTTCCGATATGCGGACCGCGCCATGGTTGATCACCACATACTGAATGGCGATCAGCACCAGGAAGATCACCAGTCCGATGACGAAGTTGCCACCCACCACAAAGTTGCCGAAGGCCTCAATCACGCCGCCGGCGGCCGCCGTACCGCGATTGCCATTCATCAGAATCAGGCGCGAGGAAGAGACATTGAGCGCCAGCCGGAAGAGCGTCAGCAAGAGCAAGGTGGTGGGGAAGAGGCTGAATTCCGAAGGCCGGCGAATGTACATGGCCACCATCAGCACGACGACCGAAATCGAAATATTCGCGCTGATCAAGAGGTCAACCACGAAGGCGGGCAAGGGCACAATCATGGCCAGCACGATTCCCAGCACGGCCAGCGGCAGCGCCGCCTCGCGCCAACTCATGGCCGGAGCGGCGCGCAGGCCGGACGGCTGGGGAAGTTTAAGGGTTGCTTCAGCCATGGTCTTCGCGCACCGACTAGCGCGGCAGCTTCCCGCCCATCAAGCGATAGATGTACGCCAGGATTTCCGCCACGGCCTTGTACAAATGCGCCGGAATCTCCTGCCCAATGGCTACCGACTGATAGAGCGCGCGGGCGAGCGGCGGGTTCTCGACAATCGGAATCCCTTTCGCCGTGGCCCGCTCGCGGATGCGGCGCGCCAGAAAGTTCTTACCCTTGCCGACTACCTTGGGCGCGGCCATGCTGTCCAGGTCGAAGCGGATCGCCACCGCGTAGTGCGTTGGATTCGTAATAATGGC
>JAYVUQ010000033.1:0-3906 GCA_043787785.1 Bryobacteraceae bacterium | reverse complement strand
GGGCACGCCTTTCATAACGACACGGGAGCGGCTTACAATGCTGAGGCCGCCTGCGACGCCTGGGCAAAGGCGATGGGCTTTTTCAACAAGTTCCTCCGCGCGGCTCGTACGTAAAGTACGAAACAAACCGGGGAGTTGTTGATTCTAAGGGATAACCGGTGGCAATGGCCTATACAGGACATGTCGACGTCACCGGCCCACCTTTCCCGAGGATAGCAGACGCGACGAGCGGTTTCCCCCTAAACTATTGATTCTAAATTAGAAAATCGACGTGATCGGAAGAGCTTAGACTAGTTTCAGGTCACGCAATGGCCGAATGAAGAATGAGCGATGCCGACCACCACCCCCAAAAAGGGGGGGTGCGACAACTAGCAAAAGAAAAGTGAATTCCGGCGTAAGCCCAACGCCATCTACGAGTTCCAACATGCTCCGAGCATATGCTGGGGCGGGGGTGGTGGTTTTTTGGGGATGGTTGGGGGTGGCGTACCCGCAAAGGGGGTTAGCGTTTGGTGAGGTCGCGGAGGAGGATGTCCTTGAACTTCATATTGCCGGCGCCGCCAGAGTGAAGTTGGAGGGCGATAGGCCCGTCGAACGACTTGGGGGTGGGGTCGGTGTAGTCGATCATGACGATGCCGTTGAGGCGCGAGACGTAACGATTGCCCACCACCTTCACAAGCATCTCGTTCCAATCGCCCTTGCGCACCACCACTTCGTTCTCTGCCGTCGGCCAGACTACCCAGCCACGGCCGTCGCCGTAAATGCCACCGGTGTGCTCGTTCAAGGTGCAATCCACCTCAAACTGCAACCCCTGGCTGACGTCGGGCGTGCCAGGCTTAAAACCCACGTGGAAAAAGATGCCGCTGTTGCCGGTACCCTCGCACTTAAAGCGCAACGCCATTTCAAAATCCTGGTAGGTCTTCTCGGTTTGGAGATAGCCGTAGGCCTTGGTGATCGCCTTGCCGTGGAGGATGCCATCCTCGACGATCCACTCTTCTTTGCCGACGTTGACCCAGCCGTTGAGGGTTTTGCCGTCGAAAAGGGGTGCCCATTTTTCCTGGGGACTCTTCGGCTGAGCGAACAAAAGCGCGGTGGCGGTGAGAAACAGAAAGAGGAAGGTTCGGAGCATGACCACAGTTCTATCGCAGTCCACCCCTGGGGTGCAAGGCAAACAGGTCAGTTGCCCCAGGTTTACCGGGCGCAACGGCATCGAGAAAGTGCGCGCACTACCACTGAAGTGGTATTGAATCGGCCAAAATAACAGGGCTTTAGTACGATTCCACATCCCTACACTTAGAACCCACTCAGGTGAATCGATAGTTCATCTCAGGGTTACTCCGAGTAGGCAACGTACTGGAACTCGGACACACTCGTATCAAAGCAAAACACAAGAGCCAAAGCCGCTCGCCGCCAGAACCTTTCGGATATCCGGAAGATGGCAGGTTGGGCAGGAGCATTGGCCACCCTGAGGAGACGAGATGATGAAGCCCAACGCAGTTCCGAGTTCAACGCATGGCGCACTGGCGCTCGATACGAAGCAGACCGACCCCCAACTAACCGAAACTGGCGAATTGGGTGAGCCCTCAAGTCCGGCGGCACTTGGCCGGTCCGATGATGACGAAGGTAATACACCGGTAGCCAAACGCACGATCCGGGTGCTGATCGCCGACGATCATCCGATCGTGCGCGATGGCCTGCGCCGGCTCCTCTCGCTTGATGAGGATATCGAAGTGGTCGGCGAAGCCGGCGACGGCCGCGAGGTGCTCGAACGCGTGCAGGCACTGGAGCCGGACGTGCTGCTGTTGGATCTGCGCATGCCGAACATGGATGGGCTGACGGCTCTGCAGACGTTGCAGCACACCAATCGCAAGACGCGGGTGATCGTGCTGACAGCGTCGGAAGACAAGAATGAATTCGTGCAGGCGATGAAGCTCGGCTGCAGCGGCATCGTGCTGAAGCAGACGGCGCCGGACTTGATCGCCAAGTCGATCCGCAAGGTACACTCGGGCGAAATCTGGCTCGACTCGCACACCACCGCCGCCGTCATGCGTCAGTTCGCCACCCCGGGCGAAGCGATGGCCGCCGCCTCCGGTGGCAAGAGCCGGGAGCGGTCGCCGCTATCGACACGCGAACGCGAAATCGTCGCGCTGGTGGCGCAGGGCTACAAGAATAAAGAGATGGCCGAGAAGATGTTCATCAGCGAGCAGACGGTGAAGAACCATCTCCACAACATCTTCGACAAGCTCGGCGTTTCTGATCGCCTGGAACTCGCACTCTATGCGATCCACAAGGGACTACACCTGGAAGGCGCCAGCCGCTAACCGGCTGAAAAAAAGACTTCATCCCAATCAAGTGAAGCGGCTACCAGCCGCCTCAGGAGTTCAGCTCCTGAGGCGGCCGTTGCTGCGTTTGAACCCCAAAATTAAAATTACTTTTATAGAACAAATGCGATCAGACTCTCTTCCTGAAGTTCTTCCGAATCGAATTCGGCGAGGTTTATAATTATTTTAGTAGTTTGTAAATCATCTTCGCTAACATTCACAAAACAAAGCGGACAGGGATCCGTGGAAACTAATCCGATTTGAATCAGGGGCCCAGCTAAACGGCAGGCCACGGGACGATGTGCGTAGAGGCGGCATTCCCCGGATTCGAGATTGAGAACCGGACAGGGCAAGCCGGAGTGGCGCGCGAAGAACCATTCGCGCCACTCCGGATGGGGGGTGATTGCGCCGGAGGAGAGGTGGCCAGGGAAATCCTCCGCTAAGAGGAGGCGGGCTTGGTGGGCGCGCTGCCGGATTTGGGATTGATCGAGCGGCAGCAAAGTGGCGAGGCCCTCGCGCAGGCGGCGTGCGTCTTGTTGGGTGATGGCGAAGGGCCGGCGGCAGCACTGATCGCAACCGGCGCGGCAGGCGAGCCAATCGCCGGCCCGTTGGCGCGCTGCGGCGAAAGCGGCGTCGACAGCGGCCAGCACACGAATTTCCGCACTCGCATCGTTGGGAGAGATCATCAGAGCAGTGTGCTTGAGATATTCAGCATCTTTTCTATTTTCGCGCTAGTTTACGTGGTGGCGGCGTATGGCTGGCTGCGGGATGGATTGCGCGAGCGTCGGCGGGCCCGGATCCTGGACGGCGTTCTGCCCGCGTTGGTGGGGCAGGACATCCGCCGGGCGCGTGAGTTGCTGGGTGAACCCAGCCAGATTGAATTTGGCATGAGCGGACGCCGGCTCTACATTTGGAGGCCTCCGGTGCGGCCGGCTTTGCCCGTAACACCCGCCTTGACGGTGGTTACGTTGACGGTGGAGGCCAACGACATGGTTTCGGAGACGTCCTGGAAAGCAGATTAGCCGGTATCAGTGGCAGTCTGTCATAATTCCAGGGCGAAGGAACCTGCCCCGTTGAAAATCATTTACTCATTGGCCATGTTTGCCGTTGGCCTCTACGCCGCCCCGCCGATACCGTGTGCCGCACTGGCCAGCCACGCGTTCGGGAAAGAAGTAACGATTCAGTCGGCCACGCTGGTGGCGGCGAGGGAAAACCTGCCCGAGCATTGCGACGTCCGCGGCGTGATTTGGCCCGAAGCCAGTTTTGCGCTGAAGCTGCCGACGGCGTGGAACGATCGCTTCCAGATGGTAGGTAATGGCGGCACCGCGGGCGTGATCAGTTTGGGCGCGGTGGACGCGGGGTTGCGCAAGGGCTTCGCCGCAGTCTCTACCGATACAGGACACGACGCCAAGAAAGAGCCGCTGGCCATTTTCGCTTACGTGACGCCCGAGAACCCGAACGGCAAGCGCAAGCTGACTGACTTTGCGTATCTGAGCGTCCACGAAACGGCAGTACTCGCGAAGCAAGTGATCCAGGCCTACTATGGACGGGCCGCAAAATATTCCTACTGGGTGGGCTGTTCCACGGG
>JAYVUQ010000032.1:0-5586 GCA_043787785.1 Bryobacteraceae bacterium | reverse complement strand
ATCTTCGGTGAAATGCTCGCGGGCAGCGCGGTGAACAGTGGGGCCGTCAGGAAAAGGCGTCGAGAGAAAGGCACGAGGCGATGATACTACTGCGCGTGGCCCGGAATACCGGAACAGGAGCCAGATGTACTTTGACGGCGGGAAAAGGTGCGAGGGTGCACCACACCGTTGGCGGGATGCTACACGCTGATACAGACTTGGCGGTGGTGGATGGGCTGGAGCTCAAAGAATACGCACGCGTGGCCCTGGCAATCACCGTGGCCGGTCTCGCGGAAGCCGGCCTTTTCAAAGACCCGGCGCGAGGCGTAGTTGTCTTCGAAGACGATGGCGCCCAAAGACGCCTCGGGTTGTTGGGCAAAGTGATATTCCACGATGCGCCCCAGGGCCTCAGTCATGATGCCGTGATTCCAGAAACGTTGGCGCAGCTCAAAGCCCACGGAGAGCGTGTCAAGCTCTTCCATGGAACCCAAGGAGATCCAGCCGCAAGGACCGGTATCGCGATCGTCAATCGCCCAGCGGTTCGGCGCGGTAACGTGCAGCGGCGCCTCGAACCAGGCACGCAGACGGCAGCGAACGGGCTGCAAAGTGTGTCGCCGCACTTCGTCGTCGAGCAGGAGTTCTTCGAGCCATGGCGTGTCGCCGGAGTGCAACGGCCGCAGGCGAAGGCGCGGGGTTTCAAGGACAGGGACGCTGTGCATCTCTTCTAAGGAAGAGTCGGGGGATGAGAGCGGGGGCTTTCGGCGAATCAAGCCGGACACGGCAGAGTATCGTATCAGGTTTGGCGGCTACGCGCGGTCTCGTTCGAGGACGTAACCATAGAAGAGCAGCGAACCGGCCCACACGATGGCCGCAACCAGGGCCAGGCGGGCATCCACGCGGTGGACGACGGTGCCAGCCCCGAACATCAGCATCACCTGCAGAACGGTAGTTTCGAGCGACGCGCCGGAAGCGAAGCGCCAACGCTTCTGCTGGCGCGGCTTGACCACCGATGGATGATGCCCCACGGCGAGCGCGGCCATCATGGCGGCGATGCCAGTAAGCGGTGCCAGCGCGGCGTCCAGCACGAGCACCAGGGCAATGAGGGGTAGATCTTTGGCGAGTAGGATCTGCCAACCGCGCAGGGGCAGCAGTTGGTAGCGGACAAAGCCGGAGGGGCCGTCAAGAGCAAGCAGCGATTGGGCGATGGTGCTAAGGGCGAGCACGGCCAGAAGCGCCATGCCGAAGAAGGCTTCGGGATCGAGCGGCTTGCCGAGGACGCGGTAGGCGGTGGCCGAGAGGGCGAGGACGAGGGCGAGGTAAGTGTCGAGAACGCCGAAGAGTTCGCGGATGTTCTTGGCGATCAGCGCGCCGAGGGGATGGTGCGGCACCGGGATGAGGCGCAGGACATTCAGTTGCGGAAGGCGGGCGGGTAGGGCGGTAAAGAGGTAGGTCAACATCGCAATGCCCACGCCCAGCAGCAGGAAGCGCCAACCAAGTTCCATGGCGTTGGGCCCGCTGCGGAGGCCCCAGAGTAACAGGCCAAGGGTGATCCAGGCGATGGGGCTCATCAGTAGGCTGCCGGCGCGCAGGCCGAGTCGCTCCAGCTTACTGAGGGGCCAATGGCCGAGCCGGTCCGCGGGAACGCGGCCGAGCGGATCGGCACTTAAAGGGAAGAGCAGGATGAGGCAAAGCAGCATCGGCAAAAAGGCGTTGGCCGGCTGCATGCCGAAGATCAGCATAACGAAGAGGAAGAAGTTATTAGTGCCCAGGGAATTGAAGCGGCGCAGGTCGCGCCAACTTAACTTAGCCAGCGTGACTAGGATTGCGGCGAGCCGAGCCATGACCAATCCCCGGCGCGTGGCGCCTCTACTAAGTCGAAGTAAATAGATTCCAGCGGCCGCGTGCGGCCATCGCGGCGCGAATCAAAGACCAGCTTGCCGGCACGGATCATCATAATGTGCGTGGCAATTTCTTCGACGATGGAAAGTATGTGCGAAGTGAGAAAGACCGTGACACCGCGGGGGGCAATTTCGACGAGCAAGTCGCGGATGGTTCGCGACACCACCGGGTCGAGCCCTTCAAAGGGTTCATCCAAGAAGAGCACCTGCGGGTTGGGCAACAAGGCCATGGCCAGGGCCGTTTTCTTGCGCATGCCGTAAGAGCATTCATCCAGAAAGGTCTTGCGGCCATGGTCCAGCGCGAGCGCACTGAGTAACTCGTTGGTGCGGCGTTCGGTCTCGGTATGGGTGAGGCCGTAGACAGAGCCAGTGAGGGTGAGATACTCTTCGACGGTGAGCGAATCGAAGAGGCCCAGGCTTTCGGGTAACACGCCGACGGCGCGGGAGAGCGCGGGCGTGGCGGGAGAACAGGCGATACCGGCGACAGTGGCGCTGCCGGAGGTGGGCGTCAGTAAGCCGGTGAGCATTTTGACGGCCGTCGATTTACCGGCGCCGTTGGGCCCCAGGAAAGCACAGATGGAACCGCGGTCGATGGTGAGGTCCAAGGCGTCTACGGCGACGTGGTCGCCATAAGTTTTTGTAAGTTGGCGGGCTTCGATCATTCAGCTTGTTGAGCGGCCATTTGCTCAATCTCCTCTTGTTCCGTAGGCAGGCGTTTGGGGGGCGGGTTGGGCAAAGTGAGCGCGATGGCCAGGCCAACCAAGGGAATGGCGGCGACGGCGAGAAACATGCGCTCGACGGAGGAATGATCGGCCAGCCAGCCAAGCAAGGGCGAAGCTACTCCACCCACCGTCGTCGCCAGGCCGATGGTGATGCCGGATGCGGTGCCCACGCGGTTGGGCAGATACTCTTGCCCTAAAACCACCATAACGCTGAAGTGAATAAATAGCACGATGCCGAGCGGAATGAGTAACAGGGTGGCGAGAGTAACATCGCGCACTTGTTGGAGTAGCCACACCGTCGGGCTCAGTAAGGCGAAGGCAATAATGATGACGCGTTTGCGGCTCCAACGATCGGCCATTTGGCCGCCCAGTAAGGTGCCGAAGGCTCCGGCGACTAACAGAATCGAGAGGGCCGTGCCTCCCGCCGATTTCGTCTGGTGCAGCACCTCGATCCAGAAAATGGGGAGGAATGTGTAAATGCCAAACGACACCGTGGAACGGGCGGCCACGCAGCCACTCAAGCGCCAGAAGGCGCTCCAGCGATCGACGCCGCGCGAGCCAGCCAACTTACGATTTGCCTGGCGCTCTTTGACGACTTGTTCCAAATAGCCGAGTTGGGTGAAGAGCAGGATGGCCATCAGGATGGCGGGGGCCAGCAGCCAAGCCACGCCGCCCAGGCCGTAGGCGACCATGGCTTGGGTGGCGAGAAAGGGCCCCAGCGCAAAGCCGGCGTTGCCACCGACGGCGAACAGGCTCATCCCGGTGGCGTGGCGCTCGCCGGAAGAGAGCATGACGAGGCGGGCGGCTTCCGGATGATAAGCAGCCATGCCGGTGCCGGCCAGCATCATGGCGCCGACGGCCATGGGATAACTGGTTGACCAGCCGGCAAGGGCGAGGCCGAGGCCGCCGATGAGTAAGCCAGCGGGAAGGAGCCAGGGGGAGTTTTTGCGGTCCGCAATGTGCCCGAACCAGGGTTGGATCACCGAGGAGACGACATTGGCCGCGAAGACGAGGCTGGCGGCGGCGGCGTAAGTATAGTGGCGTTCGGAGACGAAGAACGGCACCAGAGCGGGCACGGCGCCTTGGCTGATGTCGAGGAACAGATGGCTCACGGTCACGGTGGAGACCGCGCGCTTGTTCATTTTGCTTTATCCACTGTTTTATCGGGCATCTTTTCTGGCTTGCTATTCGAGCGCGGCGCGGGCTGGGTGGCTTCGATGCTTTTGGCCACCGCGTCAAGCACGCCGTTGACGAAAGCGATGCTCTCGTCGCCACAGAAGCGGCGGGCAAGTTCTATGGCTTCGTCGATCACAATGGCGGCGGCGCTTTCGCCCCGCATCAGCTCATAGGTGGCGACGCGAAGAATGTTGCGATCCACCGAAGGCATGCGTTCGAGACGCCAGTTTTGGGAGAACTTGGTGAGCGTTTCGTCGATAGCGGCTTGACGGTCCAGCGTGCCGTAGACGAGCGCTTCCATAAAGCGATCACGGTCAAGGCGCGCTTCCGGCACATCGCCAGTCGAATGCAGCGTTTCGTAGAAGGCATCGAGGGCCTCCTGAACATCGAGCTTGCGCATGTCGCAGGAGAAGAGCACTTGCAGGGCGCGCTCGCGGGATTTACTGCGTCCGGGCATCTAGGCGCGCAGCTTCTTCAGAAGATTGGCCATCTCGATGGCGGTGGAAGCGGCGTCGGAGCCTTTGTTGCCGGCCTTGCCACCGGCGCGGTCCAGCGCTTGGTCCAGCGTGTTGGTGGTCAGCACTCCGAAGGCGACTGGGATGCCGGAGTCAAGCGCGGCGGTGCCCACTTTGGCGGCTTCACCGGCGACGTAATCGAAGTGCGAAGTGTCGCCACGAATCACGCAGCCGAGCGCCAAAATGCCATCGTGACGCTTTTGCAAAGCAATCTCGCGCACCACCACCGGCATTTCATAAGCGCCGGGGACGCGAATGATTTCAATATCGGCGGCGCGCGCGCCAGAACGGGCCAGCGTGTCCAGCGCTCCGTCCAGCAAACGGTCAGTAATCAGGCTGTTGAAGCGGCTCACAACGATAGCGAAGCGGAGGCCGGCGGCGTTCAGTTCGCCTTCGATGGTTTTGGGGTGCATGGGAAGTGCCAAGGGGGAAGTCTCTTTCCAGTTTATTACACTGGGGTCTTGGGAACGTTACACCGCGTGCCGGGCTGGAAACCAAAGGTTTTGGCCGAACGCCAGATCACGATTTATACGCCGCCCGGATATGAAGACGGCGATGGGCGCTATCCGGTGCTCTACCTGCAAGACGGGCAGAACCTGTTTGAAGAGGCACGGGCGTTTGTGCCGGGGGAGATTTGGCACGTGAAATCCACCGCCGATCTGCTGATCCAGGCGGGCGAGATCGAGCCGCTAATCATCGTCGGCATCGACCACGCCGGGCCACAGCGGATCGACGAGTACACGCCCACCCTCGACTTGCGTTCGAAGCGCGGTGGCCTCGCCAAGGCTTACGGCAAGCTGATCGTCGAAGAGTTGAAACCGTGGGTTGACCAGCACTACCGCACTCAGCCCGATGCTTGCCACACCGCGCTGGGCGGCAGTTCGCTGGGCGGGCTGGTCTCGTTGTATTTGGGTTTTCGTGCGCCGCATGTCTTCGGGCGGCTGGCGGTAATGTCGCCATCGCTCTGGTGGGATCGGCAGATTATGCTGCAGCGCCTGCGCGCCAATATCCACCGCCGCCGGACGCGCATCTGGCTCGACATCGGCACAAGGGAAGGACGCGCCTACGTGCAAACCGTCAAGCGGACCCGGCTTTTGCGCGACGAGCTATTGGCGCGGGGCTGGCGCGAGGGCGCCGACCTGTTCTATTTTGAAGACCCCGGCGCGGCGCACACCGAACGCGCCTGGGCACACCGTTTGCCGATGGCCCTGAAGTTCCTCTTTCCGCCACCCGCCTTGCTCGATGTCTGCGGGGAACAGCCTCCGCGCCCAGCCTCGCCGGAAGAGTTCATCTGGT
>JAYVUQ010000031.1:0-1607 GCA_043787785.1 Bryobacteraceae bacterium | reverse complement strand
CATCGGCTGATGTACGGTCGTTAGCGGCGGGTGGAGGTGCTGGCTGAGGAAAAGGTCGTCAAACCCTACCACCGACCAGTCGCGCGGCACGTCAATTCCGTTCTCGCGCGCGAAGGCCAGCACGCCCAGAGCGGTGATGTCGTTGTAGCAGAAAATGGCCGTTGGGCGGCCCTTCAGCCCATACAGCTTCGCTGCCGCCGCCGCACCGCTTTCCGGTGACGAGTCCGCTTGCAGCACCCAGTCTGGGTTCAATTCCACGCCGGCCGCCGTCAATGCCAGTTCGTAGCCCGCCCGGCGGTCCCGGTCCGTAGCGTAGCCGCTACTGTGTCCGATGTAGGCGATCCGCCGATGGCCCAGCCCAAGTAAGTGCTCCACCGCCCGCCGCGCCGAGCCCAGGTTATCGATCGTCACCGAGTAAGCGTAGTCGCCCGGCCGCTGATTGTTCAGCAGGACAATCGGCACCCGCATCAGCGACAGCATGGGCGAGTATTCTTCGCCCACCCGCGAGGAAGTAACCAGAATGCCGTCCACCGCTCGCTCGCGCAGGTTGGCCACCATGCGCTTTTCGATCTCCGGGTCCGCGTGGCACGTGGCCAGGATAGTGGAATAACCCCGTTGGTTGGTGAAACTTTCTACCCCCGCAATCACGCCGCCCACAAACGGGTCGGCAATCGAAGTCACCACGATGCCGATCGTATTCGTCCGGCCTGTCACCAGGCTCCGGGCCACGGCGTTCACCGTGTAACCCATCCGCTGCGCCGTCGCCTGCACCAACGCCGTCGTGGGCGGGCTGATCAGCGGGCTGCCTCGCAGGGCCCGCGAAACCGTCGCATGCGAGACTCCCGCTTCGCGCGCCACATCTTTAATCGAAACTTTACTCTTGGTTCTATCGGCCATACGCCTCCCACAGCGTATCGCAGTCCAGGTAAAATCTCTAACGTGGCACAAATATACGCGGGAACCTCGGGGTTTGCTTATCCGGCTTGGAAGCCCGGTTTTTATCCGGAAAAGCTTCCAGCCAGGAAGTTTCTGGCCCACTATGCCACGCGCCTCAATGCGGTGGAGGCCAATTACACCTTTCGCCGCTTGCCCACTGCCGCGGTGTTGGAGAAATGGGTTGCCGAAACTCCGGCTCACTTTCGCTTCTCGCCCAAGGCGCACCAGCGCATCACACATATTGACCGTTTAGGCGTCAGCGAATTCACGGCAATTTTCTTCCGCGCCATCGACCCCTTGCGTGTCATGGGTAAGCTAGGCCCGGTGTTGGTGCAACTGCCGCCCAACCTGAAGATCGACACGGCCCGGCTGGCCGTCTTTCTGGCCGCTGTTCCCCCGGACATTTCCTTAACCTTTGAGTTCCGCAACCCCAGTTGGTTCGCAGAAGAGACTTACGAGATCCTCACCGGCCACGGCGCGGCCCTGTGTTTGGCCGAAAGTGAGAAAATCGTCGTTCCGGAGCGGCTCACCGCCCCCTTCGTTTACTTCCGCCTGCGTAGGGAAGAGTACACTGCCGGGGAGCGCGCGGCCCTGCGGACCAAGTTTCAAGCCATGGTGGCCGACGGACGCGATGTCTATGTCTTTTTCAAGCACGAAGACTCACCGGCCAG
>JAYVUQ010000030.1:0-7534 GCA_043787785.1 Bryobacteraceae bacterium | reverse complement strand
CGAAGGCGGACATCCGGACCATGACGCCTGTGCGCTGGCTTGCCAGGTTGCCGTCAAACAGCAACGCCGGGAGGAGGTTTCCTTTTATCACGCGGCCCATGGAGTGATGGTAGCTGGCGAGTTCATACACCCGCCGCAACCGGTGCATGCGCTGACTGCGCAACAGCAAGCCAATCGCCGCGCGATGTTTGGCTGCTTCCCCTCGCAGGCGCAGGTCTTTGGCCGTTTTTCTTTTGAACACGAGTGCTGGCGGAATGCTCCGGTGTACAACTTTCTCGAGCCGCCGCATCCCGGCACGCTTTACTACGAGACTCGCGACCTCGGCTTCACCTGGCTCGAGTGGCAGACCCTGGCGCGCCAGTTCCTGCTGGACTGCTAAACTACGAGGCGTATGCGTCTTACAAGATCAACCTTCGTCGTTTGCCTGGCCGCTACCCTGTGGGCCAGCCTTTCCGTCTGGGCCGCCGATAAGCCCAGCTTCACCGGCACCTGGGAAATGAACAAGGCCAAGAGTGACTTTGGCCAGATGCCGCCCCAAATGGTGCCCGACAAGCTCACCCAAAAAATCGCCCAGAAGGCCGAGGCGGAGTTACGCGTCGAGTCCACGACGGTGGGCGAACGTGGGACGGCTTCCACCGACATGAAGTACAAGCTGGATGGCAGCGAAAGCAGCAACAAGAATCAGATGGGCGAAGTGAAAAGTGTCGCCAAGTGGGACGGCAGTGCCATCGCCATTTCTTCGAAGCGCGAAGTGCAGGGCATGTCGATTAGCTTGTCCGAGAAGTGGGAAGTTTCCGCCGATGGCAAGACGATGACCGTCAACCGCACCATGACTGGCACCCCGATGGGCGACGTGGTTACCAAGACCGTCTTCGACAAGCAGTAACTAAGTCATCTTGCGCTTGCGCAGTTCATCAACGCTCACGGCCAGGATGATGACCGCGCCAATAGTCGCTTGCTGCACGAATGGCTGGATGCCCAACAGGTCACAGCCGTTTGAGAGCAGGCCCATGATGAAGGCGCCGATCAGCGTTCCGACGACGCTGCCCTCGCCTCCGCGCAGGCTGCCTCCGCCGATCACCACGGCCGCAATGGCTGGCAGTTCGTAGCCCTGGCCAGCGGTAGGCTGGCCGGTCATCAGGCGCGAGCTTTCGATCATCCCCGCCAGACCCGTCAACATGCCGCAAATGCCGTAGATCACTGTGGTGTGGAACTTCACCGGGATGCCCGCGTAGAAGGCCGCATCGGGGTTGCTGCCGATGGCAAAGGCGTAGCGGCCCAACTTGGTGTGCTCGAGAATGACATGCACCACGGCGGCAATCGCCAGCAGGATCAAGAGCACGAAAGGTACCCCCGCCACTGAACCTTCGCCCAGGAAGGAGAAGGCCTTGGGCACGTTTTGCACGGGCATGCCGTTGGTTAAGATCAAGGCCAGGCCGCGAATGATAAGCAGCGTGCCCAGCGTGACGATAAAGGGATTGATGCGCAGGCGCGTGGTTAAGACGCCGTTGAGCAGGCCCGCCAGGCAGCCCACCAGAATGCCGACGGCAATGCCGACGGGTACCGGAAGGCCGGAGGTCATGGTCATCGTGCCCAGGCAGCCGGCAAGGGCCAGAATGGAACCGACGGAAAGGTCAATGCCGCCCGTGATGATCACCATGGTCATCCCGAGCGCCATGATATTGATCACCGCCGTCTGCCGCACCACGCTCGACAGGTTCGTCGAGGTGAAGAAGTTGGGCGTTGCGATGATGAGCCCCACGAACAGCGCGATGAGGGTAAGAAACGGCAACAGGCGTTGCCACAAGGAACTTCGCATTTAATGCACACTCTCTTTAAACGCCGCCAGATGCATGATCTGTTCCTGGGTACATCCGCCGGGCAGTTCACCCGTCAATTGCCCTTGCTTCATCACCAGGATCCGGTCGGCTACGGAAATCAACTCGGGTAGTTCAGAACTTACCATCAGGATGGCCGCGCCCTGTTTGGCCAGGTCTTCCATCAAGGCAAAGACTTCGGCCTTGGCGCCTACATCAATGCCTCGCGTGGGCTCATCGAAGAGAAAGATGCTGGCCTCACGGGCCAACCATTTGGCAATGGCGATCTTTTGCTGATTGCCGCCCGAGAGTCGCCCCACCAACTGCCGGGCACTGGCTGCTTTCACCCGCAAGCGATCCATGAATTTAGCCTCCACGGCCCGTTCGGCCGCTTGATTCAGCAGCCCGTATTGACTGACGCGGTCGAGGCTGGCGAGGGTGATGTTCTGGCCGATGGGCAGGCCCAGGGCGAGGCCGGTCTTTTGGCGGTCCTCGGTGATGTAAGCCAAGCCCGCGCTGACGGCTTCGCGTGGCGACCCGATACGCATCCCCACGCCGTCGACTTCGATGGTTCCCGCCGAAATTGCGTCGATGCCAAAGATGGCCCGGCAAAGCTCCGTGCGACCCGCGCCGATCAAGCCGCCGATGCCCAAAATTTCGCCCGCGTGGACTTCGAGGCTGATTCCCCTGAGCAAGGGTGGCCGGCTGAGGCCAGTGACCTTGAGGCGCACCTTGCCGCGCCGGATCGGCTCTCTGTGGTAGACGGCACTCACCTCGCGACCCACCATGTGCTTGATGAGCTGGTTCATCGTCAGGTGAGCCAAGGCGCTGGTGTGGACCGTCTCGCCGTCGCGCAGGACGGTGACCCGGTCGCCAATGGTGCGCAGTTCTTCGAGGCGATGCGTGATGTAGATCACGCCCACGCCGCGGGTCTTCAACTGCGCCACGATGCGAAAGACTTCCTTGGTTTCGGACTCGGACAATGACGACGTAGGCTCGTCAAAGATCAGCAAACTGGAGCCATGCCGGATGGCCCGGCAGATCTCCACCATTTGCTTGCCGGCCGGGCTCAACTCCCGCACTTGCGTTTCCGCACGGAGGGGAAAGCCATATTGCTCGATAAGATGGTGCGCCTCTTGCATCAGGCGCTTGCGCGGCACAAAGCCATGCTTAGTCTGTTCGCGGCCCAGAAAGATGTTTTCGGCGACCGTCAAATGCGGAGCTAGCAGACTCTCTTGATGCACCATCGAAATGCCGGCTTCGGCGGCGTCGCGCGGGCTGCGAAAACTAGCCGGTTGGCCCCGCCACAGCAAGCGGCCTTCGTCGGCGGTCTGCATGCCGGCCACGATCTTCATGAGCGTTGACTTGCCGGCGCCGTTCTCGCCCATCAGTAAATGCACTTCGCCCGCGCTCACGCTCAGCGAGCCTTGGCGCAATGCGGTTACCCCACCAAATCGTTTCTGAATCCCCTCAAGTTGCAGCAGCATGCGAAACCTCAAAGTGTATCAGTAGCCGGGCGAAGGCGGTCAACGACCGCGCTCCACCAGGAGCACGCCGGCGAGCACGAGGGCGGCGGAAGCAATCACCACCAGGGTGAGTGACTCGCCCAGGAGCAGCCAACCGAGCACACTGGCCAGGATCGGCTGGGTGTAGGAGAAGGCCGCCACTCGGGACGCCGGCACCCAGGCCAGGGCGTAGTAGAAGATGAGGTATGCGAGCACTGACGAGAAGGCGGCCATGTAGAGGATGCCCACCCAGACCGTCCAGGGTAGCGCACCCCAGGCGACATCACGCCCGGTGAACCACACCACGGGCAGCATGGCTACGCCGCTTAGCAGGTAGGCGAAGCCAGTCATGGTGAAGGTGCCGAGGCGTTGGGTATAGTCCTTGCCATAGACGGAGAAGCCGGCGAAGAGGCAGCAACTGAGGTAGATGAAGAGGTCGCCCCGCGCGGTGGCCCCGGCGTCGCCGCCTCGCGAAAGTTGTAGTAACCCCACGCCGGCGAACGCCACCGCCAAGCCGGTAAGCTTCATCGCGTTTAGATGTTCCTGGCCGCGCAGGGCCGCTAGCAGAAGCACTTGGACGGGCGCGAGAGCGGCGATGATCGCCGCATGCGCGACGCTGGTTTGCCCCATGCCCATCACGAAGAAGATCTGGTTCATGGCCACGCCGCACAGGCCCAGGACGAGCATGGCGGGCACATCGGCCTTGCGCCAGCGACCTTCGCCTTTGAGCAGGAAGACCGGCAGGACGCAAAGGCCGGCGACGACAGTGCGTAGCGCGGCCAAGGTAAGCAACGGGAGATGGCGCGAGACGGCTTTGGCGACGATGTAGTTGAGCGCCCAGATGAAGGTCATCAGGCCGATCAGCAGATACAGCTTGGTGCGGCTGGGGCGTTGCGCCGTGGCGATGCTCGAGGGCAGAGAATCGGTCGCCCTGCTCAACTCAGCACTTCCTCCCGCACCTGCACGCTCTTCAGGAAGTCACGGTCAATCTCATAGCCAAAGCCGGGGTGGTCGTTGACAGCGATAGTGCCTTTGGGCGAAACCGTCACCCATGGGTTAATCACATCGCGCTTCCAATAACGTTCGCTGGCTGAGACGTCGCCGGGCAGGACGAAGTTGGGGAGGGTGGATAGGGCGATGTTGTGGGCGCGGCCAATGCCGCTTTCGAGCATGCCACCGCACCACACCGGGATGTGGTGTTGCTGGCAGAGGTCGTGGACGCGCTTGGCTTCGCCAAAGCCGCCGACGCGGCCGAGCTTGATGTTGATGATGCGGCAGGCCTTCATCTCGATGGCTTGGCGGGCGTGGTGGGCGGAGCGGATGCACTCGTCAAGACAGATGGGCGTCTTGAGGCGCGCCTGCAGCGGAACATGGTCAATAATCTCGTCATGCGCTAAGGGCTGCTCGATCATCATCAGGTAGAATTCGTCCAGCTTTTGTAAGTGGTCAATATCGGCGAGCGTGTAAGCTGAGTTGGCGTCGGCCATCAGGGCGATCTGCGGGAATGCCTGGCGCACTTCGCGAATGACGTCGACATCCCAGCCCGGGGCAATCTTCATTTTGATGCGTTGATAGCCGGCATTGACTTCAGTCTCGATCTTCTTGAGTAACTGTGGCACCGTATCTTGAATGCCGATGGAGACGCCGCAAGGAATTTCCTTTCTGGCGCCCCCGCCGATGAGTTGGTAGAGCGGGATGCCTTTCCGGCGGGCCTCCAAATCCCAGACCGCGGCCTCTACGCCGCCGCGGGCCATGTGGTGGCCGCGGATGTGGGCGGTGCGGGCATTGACGTCCTCGGCGGAGCCCAGTTCGTGGCCCAGCAGCCGGGGCGCCACATAGTCTTTGCCGATGAGCCAAGCCGCGTCTACCCATTCTTCGTTATAGAAGGGGTTTTCGCCGCAAGTCATCTCGCCCCAGCCAGAGACGCCATCGGCTTGCACTTCCACGAGAATGATAGAGCGCGAGTAAGTGCGTCCAAAACTGGTCTGGAAGAAATGCACGAGCGGCATTTCAATTTGCCGTAAGATGATGCGATCTAGTTTGATTCCCATGGACCTAGTAAATAAGTGCCTATTTCCGGAGTAGATTCAACGCCAATGACGGCCAGCCCTTCGCGAAAGTAACGGGTAAAGTCGGCACCAGCGGCGGCCTGAATGGCGCGCGCCTTGTCGGGGTCGCGCATTTTGATTTCGCCGATGTCCGAAGGAATGCTGATGCGCGCCTCGATGGGCCGCCGCGGGTAAGTGCCCCCTGACGTAATGGCGCGAGCGCGTTCTCCGGCGATGTGCCACTCGGCAATGCAGCGGTCAGTGGGCAGGCCGCCGTGTAAGTGGCTCGAGGTGGTGCCGTATTGGTTATAGACGTAACGGCGCACCACCGCCCCCAAGCGTTCCACGTTGAAGAAGGCGTTCTTGAGTTCCAGCGGATCAAAGGTCCACTCGATGAGGTCGAAGCCTTTTTCGAGGGCATCTTCGCGCTGGGCCAGCTTCAGTTTGCGCCCCAAACCATGATTGCGGTAGTCCTTCAGGACGCCCAACATGTGGCTATGGATATAGGACTTGCCGCCCGGCTTGACGCCCGGTATGGCGAGCAGGAAGGCCACCATTCTGGCGCGATCAAAGGCCCCAAAGACTTGCCCGCCGATTTTTGTCGAGACGACAAACAGCCGTATGGGAAGTAAGTCAATATCCTCGAAGCCCCAGATGGTCTTCTGTAACTGCACCGCGTCGCGAAATTCGCTCTGTTCGGTTAGCTGCCTGATTGCAATGCGATCTTCGCTTCCTGCCACAACAACTCCATCTCCTCAATATTTGAATCTTCAAAGGGCCGGTTCATTTCGTCGAGCCGCGCCTCCACATAGCCAAAGCGCCGGCGGAATTTTGCATTCGACTTGCGCAAGGCCTGTTCGGGGTCGAGCTGTAAGAACCGGGCCAGGTTCACCATGACGAAGAGGATGTCGCCGAACTCGTCTTCCACCTCCGCGGCCACGCCACCCTGTCGGGCTTCGTCCAACTCGGAAAGCTCTTCTTGCAGTTTGTCGAAAACCGGCTCGATACCTGGCCAGTCAAACCCTTTGCTGGCCGCTTTGGCGGCGATCTGTTGCGCCTCCGCCAGGGCCGGCAGTGCACGCGATACGCCGTCCAGCAGTGCGCCTTTGGCCTGCCCTTTGGCCGATTTCTCCCCAGCCTTGATCCGGTCCCAATGGCGCTTGACGTCCTCGGCGGTTTCGGCGACCACGGCGCCAAAGATGTGCGGATGACGGCGGATGAGCTTTTGGTTGATGGCGGCCAGTGAATCCTCAATGCGAAAGTATCCCGCTTCGGCGGCCATTTGAGCAAAGAAGACGGGTTGCAACAGTAGGTCGCCCAACTCTTCGCTCAGCTCGGGCCAATCGCGGGCATCGATGGCGTCGAGCACCTCGTAGGTCTCTTCGAGCAGGTAGGGCTTGATGGTATCGAAGGTCTGCTTTTGGTCCCAAGGGCAGCCACCGGAAGCCCGCAATCGCGCCATCAGGCGGACCAGTTCATTGAAGAGGTGACCGGCTGTGCCGGAGTCTGGGCTAGGTGGATTTTCACTCATGGGATCGGCAAAGCTCAACAGAAAGACGGAACTTCTACTGTAACATCCGCGTCGGCGGTGGGGCTGGCCTTGGCGCGGACGGCCAGGCGGGCAGGAGAGGGCGGATTTGGCTTCGTTGGGAATGAGGCTGCTGTAGGGGTTGGTGTCGCCCGCGCGGAAGCTGGATCTTCGTGGGAACCCAAGGGCTTGAAACGTTTGTATTGTTCAAGATCGCCGGGTTTGTTTTCGGAATAAATGTTTTTCTGGCATGCGAGGCGGCTCTGGGCCGTGCAGCGACCGTCGCATATGGGGCTTAGCCGATCGGGCATTTCCAGCGGGAGGGTTGTTTCAGCAGGACTACGGAGTGTGGCGGCCCAGGCCGAGGTCCATGAGGCGGCGGATTTCGGCTTTTTCGGCGAGGGCGTGAGCTTGTTCCGGGGTGAGTTTGGGTTCGCTTGGCGCGGGATGGTTTTGGGCTTGGGGAGAGGGGCGAATCTCAAGCTCAGGCTCGGTCTCAGGTTCGGCCTTTATCTCGGTCTTTGTCTCGGGGGCCGATGGTTTGGGTTCGATTGGATCGTCACTGACGGGCAGTCGCTCGGCTTGTAAGTCGCGGAGATCTTTGAGGCAGTTACGGTAGTGGCGGTGGAGTTGGGC